>CAKZMZ010000109.1 GCA_937129345.1 uncultured Thalassovita sp.
TACATAGCCTTTGGTTGGGGCGATAAGGGATTTTACCTGTATACACCTACTTGGAAAGACCTTGAGTTTTCTACTGCATTTAAAGCCCTATTTTTGCCCAGTGAAACCGCTATGCATGTTACTAGATACTCCGCTAGATATGCGCATTGGCACCAAATCCAACTCTGTGAAACCCAACTAAAAGATTTGCTCAACTACATTGATCATTCCTTTAAAAAAACAGATAGCGGGCAATGGCTTCTTATCCCCAATACAGGCTATTCTCAAAATGATTCTTTTTATGAAGCAAATGGCCATTACAGTTGCATTAATACCTGTAACAATTGGGCAAATAAAGGCCTAAAAATAGCAGGGATAAAGACAGCGCTATGGTCTCCATTCGATAAGGGAATACTTTTTCATGTTCATTAAAATTCACTTCATCGCCTGAGTTGGTAAATGATGATGTAATAAAAGTCGTATCTCAATTTTGTGACGCCATACGCGCCCATAAAAAGTAAGTGGGCTTTGGTATTTTTTCGTGACTGTTTATTACAAGTAATAGGACTTTCTTAAATTGCTAGCAAACCATTTAAAGTTTGCTGTGAAGAAATATCTATTCCTCCTGTTGGTCATTTCAGTATTTTCTTGCCAAGAAAAGCCACCCAACGTGGTATTCATTTTAGTAGACGATTTGGGTTGGGCAGATTTGGGTTATGCAGGTAGCACCTTTTACGAAACGCCTCATATAGATGCGTTGAGCCAAAAAAGTGTGCGGTTTACCAATGCCTATGCTTCAGGCTCGGTTTGTTCGCCATCGCGCGCTGCTATTATGACGGGTAAACACCCCGTTAGGCTGAACATTACCGATTGGATTCCGGGGCAAAATCCACCGAACCAAAAGTTGATCGGCCCGCAAGATTTGGATGAGTTGCCACTAAAAGAAAATACCTTGGCAGAAATGCTAAAGCAAAATGGCTATACTACCTTTTTTGCTGGCAAATGGCATTTGGGAGACGAAGGCTATTTTCCTGAAAACCAAGGCTTTGAGACAAATAAAGGAGGACATGACAGGGGAAGCCCACCCGGCGGATATTACACACCTTACAAAAACCCTAAGTTGAAAGACGGCCCCGAAGGCGAGTACCTCACAGACCGATTGACCGATGAATCGATTCAGTTTTTAGAAGAAGCAGGAGAAAATCCGTTTTTGCTTTTTCTTTCATTCTATACGGTTCATACACCCATACAGGCCCATAAAGCATCTGTAAGTTACTTTAATAAAAAATTAGATAATCTTACTATTCCAGATTCTACCCAAAAAGAAGAGGGGCGAGGTGTAACGAGGTTGGTGCAAAGCAATGCAGAATACGCTTCTATGGTTTATGCTATGGATAAAAATGTAGGACGATTGATTGAAGCATTGAAGCAACAAGAACTCTACGAAAACACCTTGTTGATATTTACCTCTGACAATGGAGGACTATCCACTTTGCTTAAAAACCGCAACTTAGCGCCTACTTCTGTTTTGCCTCTACGCGGCGGTAAAGGGTGGCTGTACGAAGGCGGGATTAGAGTACCTTTGCTCATTAAACCGCCCAATTATTCTAGTAAAGGAAAAGTTGTAGACGAACCTGTTATTGGTCACGATTTTTTGCCGACCACTCTTTCTTATGCTGGGATTGAACAAAAGCAGGCCTTGGATGGCAAAAACCTTCAACCTTTAATAGAAAATGGAAAGGATTTGGATAGAACTTCAATTTTTTGGCATTATCCGCACTACCACGGCAGCGGCTGGACGCCCGGCGCTGCTATACGCCAAGGTGATTGGAAATTGATAGAATTCTATGAAACCGATAAAGTAGAATTGTACAATTTAGCAGATGACCTTTTAGAAAAAAATGACTTGTCGGAGCGGTTTCCAGAAAAAGTAAAAACGCTGCGAAAGCTTTTGCAAGAGCAACAAGCGGCTATGGATGCAAAGCAACCCCTCATAAACCCTGATTATGTAAGCAAAGATTGAAAGCCAATTGGCCAGTAGGAGTCAAGCCACGAAAAGAAAATAAAAAAAACATTGAATCTACCGAAGAAGCTGGTCTTTTAAGCGTAGTTTGTTAATTTAAAATGTACCAAACTTCCAGCTAAATGAGAGTTGCTTGTTTTATTATTTATTTTTTGGTCTCGCTAGGTCTTTATGCGCAGCAAGACAGTGTATATACAAAAGAATATTTAGATAAGAGTACGCGTTTTGCATGGCTTACTTTTGGGGGAGATTTGAATTACCTTATTACCGGTGGAAATACCCAACAGCTTTTAAATTCAACAAAGCAAAATACAGCATTTGGTGGCACCCTTATGCCTAGACTTACAATAGGGGGCATTCATTTTTGGGGACATGCCGATTTCTATGTCTCCTTTCCGCTTTCATTCCTTACTTATCAAAATATGCCTGTAGGGCTACAAGAGTTGGAGGTATACCAAGGTGTAGAAACAGGAGCTCGAATTTACCCACTCAAATTAAAACCGCAGAGTCTAAGGCCGTTTGTAGGTATTAGTTTTAGAAGGTTTCGCTTTGCCCAAGAATCAGAAGAGCGTATTTCTAATAATGGGGTGCCGAGTTACGGTAGATTTACACACCCTGTGCAGTTTGGGCTCACTTATACCTCAAATAAATGGCACGTTTCTGCTTCTGCCTATTACAATTATCAAAACAACTTTAGCTACTACATTGCCCCTGATCAAACCGCCAATGTTGAGTTAAATCCCCTATCCGTTAATTTAAGTCTTTTGAGGTACATCGATTCTGACAGAAACATGCGGAATCCAAGGGCTGTTGGTCAGGTCAATAAAATACATCAAATCTTGAAGGCTAAAAATAGACTGAGTGCATGGTTTTTTGGTATCGGTCCTTCTTCTGCCCTGCAAATTTCTAAATCATCTTACTTGAGGCAAAACTTCCCTTTTTACTATGATGATTTCTCTGCTGCTATTTTGCCCGATTTTTCTTTTGGGCGCTATTTCTTTGGACCTGATTTAAATGTAAACCTTACCTATAGAACCTACGGCGATAAGTATGAGGGCTTCAATAATGAAATCAGAAAACGCAGGCATTCGGTGGGTGTAGAATCAGTAAAGTTTCTCTTTAATTGGTTAGGCTTTGTTCCTTTCGCAGGTGCTTCACTCACTTATGAGCATCTTAAAACAGCTGCAAACGGCGTAGATTACCAAGAAAATAAACTAGCTCTTGGGTTGGTTTTCGGTTGGGATATTCGCGTTACGCACACTGGCAATAGCCTTTTAAGAACAAACCTGCGCTATTATCCTAATTTACATATTAATGTAGAGGGTGAAAAAATGATGTTCGATCATCTAGAATTTAATTTTATACAGTGGGTCCATTTTATAGGTAGAAAAAAAGCCTTATGAAATTACTTACAAGAACTGCGAAAATATCTTTGATTGCCCTCGGTTTTTTGATACTTCTCATTATCGTACTTTTTGGTTATCAGGACATTCCCCTAGAAGATTTAAAGGCAAAATATACCAATGCAGCTTCTGCATTTATAAAAGTTGGTGGTATGGATGTGCATTATCGAGACGAAGGGCCATCTACAGATTCTATTCCCATTGTGTTGATACACGGTACAGGTGCCAGTTTGCATACTTTTGAGGATTGGGTAAGTGAATTAAAGACAAAACATCGGGTAGTACATATGGATTTGCCCGCTTATGGGCTTACAGGGCCATTTCCAAATCGAGAATATTCGATAACGAATTACGTAGAGTTTGTGAAGGATTTTTTGACTAAAATAGGTATTGAAAAATGTATTTTAGGCGGCAATTCATTAGGTGGTGGGATTGCTTGGAACTTTACGGTGGCTTATCCCGAAATGGTAGAAAAATTGATATTGATAGATGCTTCGGGCTACCCATCTCAGTCTAAGAGTACGCCACTGGCCTTTCAGGTAGCGCGTATGCCTATTATTAAAAATATCTTTACTTTCATTACTCCGCGTTTTGTAGCAAGGGCCAGTGTAGAGAATGTTTATGCAGACAAAAGTAAAGTAAGCGATGAATTAGCAGATCGTTATTTTGAACTTACCCTAAGGAAAGGCAACAGACAAGCCTTTATCGATAGATTTGAAGCAAAAAGAGATGTTACTGCTTATAGTAAAATTAAGTCTATTGAGCAGGAGACTTTAGTGCTTTGGGGTGCAGAAGACGATTTGATCCAAGTAGAAAATGCTTATAAGTTTCATAGAGACCTGCCTAATGACACTTTGGTAATTTTGGAGAACGTAGGCCATGTACCTATGGAAGAAAGTCCCCAAGAAAGCTTGGCAGCAGTAAGGGCCTTTTTAGATGAGGATTGAGTTTTCTTGTTTGGGCTATTTACCCTAAACCTTAGTATCTTTTTTTGGTTGTTTTTTTATTTATTTGATGAAAATTTTGCAGCCAAGCCTCAATAAAAACAATAAGAAGTAAATGATAAAGAGAATCATACTCCCACCCTTTCAAAAGTTTGTAAAAACCGAAAGCTTAGCAGGCATGTTGCTGTTCGGTGCTACCATTATTGCACTTATCTGGGCCAATTCTCCCTTTGGAGCATATTACGAGGCCTTATGGGAACAGACCATAGGTATTTCTTTTGAAGACTATGAGATAAAGAAGCCTATTATACTTTGGATAAACGATGGGTTAATGGCGGTTTTCTTTTTTGTAATCGGGCTTGAGTTGAAAAGGGAATTGCTTATTGGCGAAATAAACTCTGCTAAAAAAGCAGCTTTTCCCCTTATTGCGGCTTTAGGCGGTGTTATTGTACCCGTGATTATGTATCTTGTATTAAACCAAAGTCCAGAAACTGAAAAAGGCTGGGGCATACCAATGGCAACAGATATCGCCTTTGCTTTGGCATTGTTGGGTACCTTGGGCAATCGTGTACCGCTAAGTCTCAAAATATTTTTAACTGCTTTTGCTATTATAGATGATATTGCTGCCGTACTTGTCATAGCTATTTTCTATAGTGGCAATATAACTTGGCTATACATTGTTTATGGTGGTATCCTCATTGCTTTGTTGGGTGTACTTTACTACACAAAAAAGTACTCATTTACTATAGGCATTGCCTTGGCTGTGGTTATTTGGTTCTTATTTTTAAAATCTGGCGTACACCCTACCATAGCGGGCGTTTTACTTGCCTTTACCATTCCGTTAAAAAGGAGGCTTAATATAAAAATGTATTCGCATGAGCTCGAAGCTATTTCTAAACAACTCTCTGATGTGCAAGACGATGATGAAAGGCATTTGCTCACCGAGGCCGAAGCGGAACATATAGATAATTTAGACGGTCTTACTTTTGAGGTGCGTTCACCTTTGCAACATTTAGAACACAAGCTGCATACGCTGGTAGCCTATATTATCTTACCTATTTTTGCCTTCGCCAATGCTGGGGTAGCCATTAGTTTTAGTGGTAATTATGACCTTTCTTTAATGGGTAACATTGCCATTAGCCTATTGGTAGGTAAATTTTTAGGCGTCGCCCTATTCTCTTACCTAGGTTATAAGCTAAAAATAACAGAACTACCCACAGGGGTCAATTTTAATCAGATCCTAGGTATTGCAGCAATTGCTGGTATTGGCTTTACTATGTCTATTTTTATCGATAACCTGGCTTTTCAAGGAACGCCAATTTATATTAACTCAGCAAAAGTAGGAATTATCATCGGTTCAGTTACTTCTGCTATTTTGGGCTATTCTATTTTGCGGTTTTCTAGTGCAAAAGATAATTTGGAGAATGAAAAACAATCTGCTGAGTTGCAAGAGGTAACCGAGGCTTAGCTTTTTCCTGTGCTCTATTAATGCTTAAAAATAGTGGATGAACGATACTCCAAACCCAAGGAATCAGTAGACGAATACATCCAACTAGCAAAGGATATTAATGGAGGAGATTTGATTGGAAAGAAGAAATTATTAGGCCTGCTATAAGCAAGCACATACCAAACACCCTCTAGAATGGCATACTCATAGAGATGCAGTTAGCGTGACGCGGTCAGCGTGACCCGGTCAGTCTAATATTAACATATTGATGAGATAATTTATATTTGAGTAACTGCGCATTTTTAAGTAGTTAGTTACTTGTTTTGATTGATCCAAGATGAAAACTCACATAATCATATTTGCTCTTTTCTTTTTGATTGGCTGTTCTTCTAAACAAAAGAATGATTTTTATGATTATGGTGTATTTGAGATAAGACTGCCTAAAGAACCCAAAACAGAGAGTTTAAATAGCATAGATTCTTATGCAGCAAAAATAAATTTTGATAGCACCTCGTTTGGATTTGATTATGGACGCTACTCTCCAAAAATGACGCTTTCCCCAAAAGAATATTTGGATAACAAAGAGTGGGAAACGCAAGAGAATTTTATCATAGCTACAGTTGTCGATTTTGGACAACGAGATTTCGTTAGATATGACTCTTTAGGTAATGGACAATTTATTGCGATTTATAGTGTGAATGATGATACTATGTTTAGGAAAATCGCAAAGGATAAGATTCTACTTGAAAAATCAGATATTGAATTTGATGGTGACACCTTGAAATACAGATTCAAGTTACCTGAAAAGCTTCAAGAGTTTGATTTCTATTTGTCAGAAGATGATTCTGTTTTTAGTAGAATTTTTGTTGCTAAAGACTTTACGAAATATAGGTCTGGGAAATATATTTTAGACAAGGAATCATGCACAAACAAATTGAACTGTTTAAGACAGTTGAGCATTTGGACATATAGTTATGGAAAGATTTCGAAGGAAGAACTACTTGGCATCTTGAAAAGTGTAAAGCTGAAGAAAAACTGAACATATATCACATAAAAAACTATGCTTCAGGTAGCTGGACTGGAAAACTTTTAGCCATCGTTTCTGTATAGCACTTTAATTACTGTTAAACCAGCATGATATTTATCTTAGCGTCACTCAACGTATTGAAGAACCCATCCGAAAAAACAAAATGGTTTAACTACGAAATACAAGTAGAATCTAAGTTCCCCAAACTTATTTTCATCAACTGTGATTTTTAGTCGCGGAAAATTTCGATATAAAATCATCATCAACATCTTTGATTAAAAACATAAAACAATGATAAAATGAATAAATATGCTGAGATAGATTCAAGCGAGTTTCCCATTATAAAGGTTGTTTTTACGGGTGAAGCTGCAACCGCCGAGAACTTTCCGATTTATCTGGAAGAGGTAAAGCAAAACTATGCAAGTGAGCAACCTATTGCGATAATATTTGATGCCACCAAAGCGGTTTTTCCAGGGATCACCTATCAAAAAATGCAGGCCCAATGGCTCAAAGACAATGAGCAACTGATGAAAAACTTTTGTAAAGGTACAGCTTATGTAATTCCTAATCTTATTATTAGAAATGTGCTTAGCGCTATTTTTACTTTCCAAAAACAGCCCGTACCTTATTTGGTGTGTAGCACCAATACCGAAGCAGTTGCCTGGGTAAAAAAACAATTAGAAACGCCTCATGCTTAAATGGAATGACCTTGAACTGTTTAAAAATTAAATACTTAAGAAATTAAAAACTGCTAACAACCAAAACAGCCATTGGAATAATCAGTGTTTTCTAATGCATTTAACTATTGCTTGCACCACCAAGTAGTGCCATATTTTTTAGCTGCCATAATAATTAGTAAGCCGATTATAAAAATGCTAAAATCCTAGATAGGGTTCAAAACCCTCCATAGGGTTGTACTGTAAAGATTTAAATCAACTCTTGAAACAACTCCCAACTTTTGGCCGCGAGTTGCGTGGTAAGGTGCTCAAGGTAATAAGAACCTGCCGCCGGATCAGCTACTTTGTCAAAATAGGCTTCTTCTTTTAAGATGTTGGAGATGTTCCTTGCAATGTGTGTAGAAAAAGCGTCGCTTTGCTCTATGCCTTCGTTATGTGGCAGTATCAATAAGCTATTGCAACCACCTATGATTCCCGACATGGCTTGCCCCGTGTTGGAGAGCATATTCAAATAAGGATCTTCTTTGGTTTCTTCGCTTATTTCAATGCTGGTTATGGCTGAAATGTGCAGATCACTGGCTTTGAATGCAACAGTATACTGATTGGCTATTTCAGTGAATAAAAAGCGTAGGGCACGCAAGCGGGCTATCTCAAAAAAGTAATTATTCCTTAAGTGTATACCAATAGAAATTTGTTTGAGCACTTCGGCAGCAGAGATGCCTTTCTCGCCCAAGGTCTCGACTAATTTAACAGCTTCGGCTAGTAAATCAGCAGTTTCTTCGCTGTAAGAAACTTCAGTAGCCCCTATACTCAGTTGCAATTTAAACTGAGGCAAGGCTTGCAAACCTTTAAATATAGCTGCCAAGGTGGCCTCATCTGTTTCTGAAAATTGGCAAAGTAATTCTCCGGTCACCTTTTCAGTATCAAAACCATTGGCTTTGATATAGGCAAGGTAGTTAGTCGCCAATTTTTCTGGTAAGCCTTTTAGGTGGAAAGATACCGAACAAAAGTTAAGTTGCACATCTTTTAAAAGTATGGCCAAATTATCGGTAGAGAGTGGGGCGGGGAGGTAGAACAACAAGCCTTCTGCACCATTTTCTAAAGCATTTAAAGCGATTCTATTGGCCGTCTCCAAATCGTCCACTTCAATTTTTTGGGTGTTGTACCAATACCTGTAACCAAAGTCGGGGTTCTCGGTATTGAGCAAACTGTTTTGGATGGTGGAGAAGTTCTTCTCCGTTTCTCCAATGTAAGAAGCATCGTAAAAAGGTTGTACATCAAAGCCTTCTTTGGTTTGCCAAACCAAGCTTTCTTCATAGTCTTTGTCTCTCAGGTCAGCGATTATTTTTTGTTTCCAAGCTTCTTTATCTACTTCTGAGAAGTCACTGAAGTTTAGTTTTTTATTTATATCACTCATGTTTTTGGTATTTAGAAGTTAGCTCTTGGCTATTAGTTTTTTGTTTTTTACGTCATTGCGAATGAAATGAAGCAATCTGCTAGCTAATAGGTTTTGGATTACTTCGCGATGCTCGTAATGACGATATTACGAAGACGAGGATATTACTCACAAATCTCATCTATCCATTTATCATCTACTTTGGCACCTGTTAGGTGAAAAACCGCGCCGACTACACAGCCGTTAGGGCCTGTGGAGTCTACCAAATAGCGGTAATCAAAACCAAAGTCTATAGGTTCGCCCAATATTTTACGCACATAAGCGGTGTCACTTCCGATTTCGATTAAGTCTACTGCTTGTTGCAAACTTTCAAAATCGTTATGTTCTTGATAATGCTGGCCATAAACCTCCACTTTAGGGGGTTGTTGGCAGCTTACCAAAAAGCTTATGAGTGTTAATATGTAAAGGGCGTTTTTCATTTGTTTAATTTATCGCACTCATCTGTGATGAGTGTGTATGGGTTACGCATTTTAAATGCGTTTCTAAAATCATCCTCATTACAAATGAGGACGATTACTGTTTGGTTTTTCCGTCATTGCGAACGAAGTGAAGCAATCTGTTGGCTAATCGGGTAAAGATTGCGTCGTGTTGCTCGCAATGACGAGCTTATTAATTATTCCGCCACTTCTTCTTGCAAATCGCTTATCAATCTCTCCAATATCTTAGTAGCAGCTTCGGGTATTTTAGTACCCGGCCCGAATACGGCCATTACACCTGCTTTAAATAAGAAGTCATCGTCTTTTG
>CAKZMZ010000110.1 GCA_937129345.1 uncultured Thalassovita sp.
TCCTGAAGGCCCAACTGATATTAACAGCAAATTAGCTAATGAGCGTGCCGCTGTGGTTGAAGAATTCTATAAATCTACCGCCGATAAATACGATTACGACAGTGCTATCGCTGAAATCGAATTTGTACAAAAGCCTGTTGTTGAAGACTGGACAGCATTCAAAGAAGCTGTTACAGCTTCCGATGAAATTTCTGATGCTCAGAAAAGTGAAGTGATGGATATAGTTAACGGTTCTGGAGACTTTGTTTCTAAGGAATTGAAACTACAGACCTTATCTTTCTACAGAACTCTTTTCACAGAAATCTATCCTCCATTAAGAGCTGGTAAAGCTGAAATCTTACAAATAAAAGATGAGCCTACCGACGCTGAAATCATGGTAATGTCTCAAAAAGCAGCCAATGGAGAAGAAGTTGATGGCTTAAATTCTAAGATGGTCGCTTTTGCTGCCTCAATGTCTCCTGACCTACAGGAAAAAGAAAAAATGTACCAAGCAGCCATTAAAATGGATGATAGCTATTCAGCTTATAACAACTTGGGTGCTACCTATATGAAAATGGCTATGCAATCATCAGGTAATGAAATGATGGATTTTGTTGAGAAGGCCATCTCAAACTTTAAGTTGAGTTTACAGAAACAGCAATCTACTGAGGCTAAAGTAAACTTGGCCAGCGCACAATTGTTGAGTGGTGATGTTGATGCTGCAAAGTCTAGCTTAAGTGGTGCTAGCGGTTCAGGTGAATTAGGGCAGACCATTAGTGCTCTAAAAGGTTATTTTGCCATTACTACTGCCGACTACTCATCTGCAATTAGCGAATTAGAGCGTGCAGGTGATGATCCTGTATCTATGTACAATAAAGCACTTGCTGTTTTATTGCACGCTAGCAAAGAAATGGATGAGGACGGATACAATAAAGCTAAGTCTGCCTTTAATGATGCTATTAGCGCAGACAGTGATAATGCTCATGCCTACTATGGTGCTGCCATTACTGCTGCTCGCTTAAATGACTCAAACACTGTTACTGATATGCTTAAAAAAGCAATTGAGCTTGACAGCGATTTGCAAGAAAGAGCTGTTAGCGACCTTGAGTTTATGAGTGTACAAGATGCAGTAACTGCTGCTACAAGATAATACAGCATAAATAAATATTGTTTGAGCCTGCTTTCGTGATAGAAAGCAGGCTTTCTTTTTTATAATAGGTTTTTGTCATGTATTTTTGGGGCGCTTTTAATATAGGTTTCATATTTAGAAATATAGAATACATCAATGAGAGAGATTCAATTTAGAGAGGCACTAAGAGAGGCCATGACTGAGGAAATGAGGAGAGATGAGAAAGTATTTCTTATGGGGGAAGAAGTGGCAGAATACAACGGGGCATATAAAGTTACACAGGGTATGCTAGACGAATTTGGCCCCGACCGAGTAATAGATACCCCTATTGCCGAACTTGGTTTCACAGGTATAGGTATAGGTGCGGCCATGAATGGATTGAGGCCTATTGTTGAGTTTATGACATTCAACTTTTCGCTTGTTGCCATAGACCAAATAATTAATGGTGCAGCAAAGATGATGTCTATGTCGGGTGGGCAGTATTCAGTGCCTGCAGTATTTAGAGGACCGACAGGAAACGCAGGTATGCTTAGCTCTCAGCACTCTCAAAACTTTGAGAACTGGTATGCCAATACACCTGGTTTAAAGGTTGTGGTGAGTTCTAACCCTTATAATGCCAAAGGATTATTGAAATCGGCCATAAGAGACAACGACCCTGTTGTTTTTATGGAATCTGAATTGATGTACGGAGATAAGGGCGAAGTGCCGGAAAGTGAATATTTATTGCCCATTGGCGTAGCTGAAGTTGTAAAAGAAGGAAGCGATGTTACCTTGGTTTCGTTCGGGAAAATGATGAAAGTAGCCCATGAAGCAGCTGACATCATGCAAAAAGAAGGGAAGTCAGTAGAAGTTATAGATTTGCTTTCAGTGCGCCCTATAGATTACAAAACTATTGTAGACTCTGTAAAGAAAACAAATAGATTGGTAGTTGTTGAAGAAGCCTGGCCGATTGGTTCTATCGCTTCTGAATTGGCTTATCACGTTCAGAAATACGCTTTTGATTATTTGGATGCTCCTGTACATAAAATCAATAGCTTGGATGTGCCTTTGCCTTATGCGCCGACGCTTATAGAAGCTGCACTGCCCAATGCTGACAAAACAGTTGAAGCAATAAAGTCAGTACTCTACATATAAGAATTTTAAGATTGTTCAATAAGTTTCTGATGTGGGTCTCTCGTTAATTTTGCGAGGGGCCTTTTTTATTTCTTTTTATTCGGATAGAACAAAGACTTTAATTCGGTGGCATCATCAGGATGCATTCTTCCGGCTAAAATAAGCCTTAACTGCCGCCTTCTGAGGGCTGCTTCATACAATTCATTTTCTTCAGGCGTTTCGGGGAGTAGCTCGGGCACAGATATGGGATTGCCCGATTGATCGACTGCTACAAAAGTAAAGAAAGCTTGGTTGGTGAGTACTTTTTTTCCAGAGGGGATATGCTCTGCGGTAACGCTTATGTGTACCTCCATAGAGGAATTAAAAGACCTCGTTACTTGTGCTTTTAAGGTCACCACATCGCCCAAGGCTATAGGGTGAGAAAAAGATACATTATCTACAGAGGCTGTGACCACTACTCTGTTAGAGTGCCTCTGGGCGGAAATGGCCGCTACAATATCCATGAGGTGCATGAGCCTACCTCCCATTAAATTGTTGAGTGTATTGGTATCATTTGGGAGCACCATCTCTGTCATGGTTGCTAGCGATTCTTTGGCGGGCTTTGTCTTGGCTGGCATAAAGTCTAGATAAGTTATAAAAGATGTTGCAAAAGAAACAAGAAAAAAAGAAAGTACAACGCCGTATTGATCTCGGTATAATAATTCGCTTAAAAAAATAATTGCTCTTCACGAAAAGGCAAACATTCTCATTAAAGAAGTAAGTAAGGGTTGATTTTTATTTCCAACCAGACTCACCAAGAAGTTTTACAAAGCTGAAGTTACCAAATTCTTTCTCTTCTATTTCCCCATTTTCTTTTTTAGAGATAAGGAGCATTTTCTGTGTTTTTAGGTTGCCAACAGGTATAACCAGCCTGCCATCAGGTTTTAATTGACTGATCAGTGCTTCGGGAATGTTCGGGGCGCCAGCGGTCACTAATATTTTATCGTAGGGAGCAGCAGCTGCTAAACCCTTAGTGCCATCGCCGCAATAAAAATGTCCATTATATCCCATATTTAAAAGCAGTTTTTTTGCTCTTTGGTAAAGGTTTCGGTTATATTCTATGGTATATAGCTTAGCCCCCATTTCTAATAAAATGCTACTTTGATAACCTGAGCCTGTACCTATTTCGAGTATTTTATCATTTTGTTTTATCTTAAGAAGCTGTGTTTGAAAAGCCACGGTAAAAGGTTGAGAAATGGTTTGACCCTCACCAATACCAAAGGCTTTGTCTTCATAGGCGTGCTCGGTAAATGCGCTATCCATGAAAAAATGTCTGGGCACTTTTAGCATGGCTTTTAACACTTCTTTCTGTTGTATGCCTTTTTCTATGAGTTTTTCTATGAGTTTTTTTCTTAAGCCTTTGTGTTTATAGGTATCTTCAGGTAACATTTTTTTGTCTTTTTAATTTTTAGTGGCCCATTTCTCGTTTAAGCAGCACTTTACTGCTCGAGGCAGTTGTACGCAATGCTGTGCTTAGGTGTACATAATTGACGCAATGTATTTGATAATAAGAATAAAACGATTCTAATTATAAAACAAAATAGTATGTACAAAAGACTGAATATTTACAGCTATTTTATTTGGCTATCTTAAAATAAGAGTAAGAACAGTTTGTTCATTTACATATATTTAATACTTTTGTGCCCTGATTAACGGGTCGCGTGGCCGAGTGGCTAGGCAGAGGTCTGCAAAACCTTTTACAGCGGTTCGAATCCGCTCGCGACCT
>CAKZMZ010000111.1 GCA_937129345.1 uncultured Thalassovita sp.
ACTAAGCTATCTAACTCCTCAGCAGTTTTGCCATCAAAGCTTTTTTTACATTCAAGGCTTTCATTAAAATGGAAGTACCCACTAAAATCTCTTCAGGATTTTCTAGCATTAACCTGTGGTCTGCAGTAAGGTAGGGTTCGCACTCTACACCATTGACAATTAGGTAATCTAGTTTTTTATCACGTGGCACGTTCAACTTTACATGTGCGGGAAAAGCAGCACCACCCTGCCCAACAATCCCTGCTTCGGTCACTTTCTTGATGATCTCTTCTGAAGAGAGCTCGCATTCTTTAACTAAATCGGGGGTTCTATCGATGCTATCTGACCAATCATCTCCCTTTACTCTGATATTGATTGCTGTTCTTCGGTAGCCACTACTATCGATCACATTGTCTATTTTTCCTACTTTTCCAGAAACTGAAGCATGTATATTGGCAGAAACATACCCTTCAATCGTAGCGATTACTTGCCCTACTTTTACCATTTCTCCTCTTTCGACTACAGGCCTGGCAGGTTTACCTATGTGTTGTGAAATAGGTATGGTTACCATTTTAGGCAAGGATAAAACACTGGTGGGTACACCTGCAGAGCGCTTTTCATCAGCTGGATGTACTCCGCCTTGCGTAAAGGTTTTCAATTTTTCGAATAGGCCACTCATGATACTGAATCTTTAGCAGTTTTTTGTTCTTTTTCTTTTTTGCTTTTTTCTCTTGGTTTTCTTTCCTTTTTCGGCGGGAAATTGACAGCAAGAATATTATGGGCGTCGCACACATCTACGCATTTTCTGCAGAGTTTGCAGAGCTCTGGATCTATGGTGGCTAGGTTGTTCTCTATATTTACCGCATCATACTTACATACATCAGCACATTTTGAACAACCTGAGCAAGCTACCTCGCATACCTTTCTGGCTACGCCTGCCTTATCGGTATTGAGACAGGCCACATATACCCGGCGGTTTCTTCTACCTTTAGGCAGCAAAGTGATGATGTCTTTAGGGCAGGCTGTTACGCAGGCATTGCAAGCAGTACATTTATCCTCTACCACCACTGGCAAACCTGTAGTGGGGTCCATGTACATCGCATCAAATTGGCAAGCATCTACACATTCTCCCATGCCTAGGCAGCCATATTCGCATCCTGTATCGCCGCCGTATAGATTGGTAGCTAAGGTGCAGCTGGTAAGTCCGTCGTACTCGTTTGTTAGCTTTCTGTACTCAAAAGAGCCCGAGCAGCGAACTACGGCTACATAAGGGTCTTTTTCTTCTACTTCTACGCCAAGTACTTTTGCTACTTCCTGCATCACTTCATTACCTCCTACAGGACAGTGTATCTCTGATAAGTTGCCTTGGGAAACGGCTGCCTCGGCAAAGGCACGACAGCCTGGAAAACCACAACCCCCACAATTGGTGTTAGGAAGCGCTTCTTCTACCTGATCGATCCTCGGGTCTTCAATTACCTTAAATTTCTTTGAGATGAAATACAAGATAACCGCCGCGGCGATCCCCAAGGTGGTTAATGATAATATGGTATAAAGCATGAGTTGGTCCATGACTTTGTTTTTTTAAGTTTTCTTAATCTTGAATTGAAACTGTTTCGAAAGGAGCGCATTAAGCAAGTGAAGCAGCAAATAGTAAACAGGTAAAACGGCCAAAGAAATAACTGCACTCTGTGACTCAGGCAGGCCCAACTGCACAGAGGTAACTAAAGTGGCAATTACCAATACAAAAGGTATGATGTAAGCCCAAAAAAGTGCAGTAAAACCTTGTTTGTAGGTCATTTCTAGGGCTACGATTTCGCCCACAGAAAAAGTCCCGATGGGTATGGGAACCTCTACTATTTTATCAGCGGTGTTTGATGCGCCACAGCTGCTCTTTATTGCACAAGAACTGCAGCCCGAAGCATCTAGCAAGCTAATTTCTGCTTTGCCATTTTTTATAGACCTAATGAGGCCTTGATGCGCTATAATGCTCGAATTGGCCATGCTAGTAATATTTTATTCTTGGTTTTCTGTGTTTTGTAGCCTAAAAGTACCTCAAGATGCCCTTCTGTGTTATGACAATTATTAGCTTTTAATTTGTATTTAGTCAGGAAAGAGGGCGGCAAAAGACTAAAAAAGCCGATCCTGTATAGAATCGGCTCTAGATTGATAATGGGTCAAAGGAAAAATGTCTTCTTATGTCATTTTTAAAATCAAAATCTATATTGAACCCTTAATGTAAGATCCTCATTTTGTTTAGGCTTCTCATAAAATCTTCCGGGTCTGCCGTACCGACAAGTAATTTTTTGCCACTTAGCAGGGTAAATTCAATGCCGTTTTTACCTCTTACAGTAAAAGCCAAACAGTCATCGGTATCACATATACCTCTACCCCCTTTTTCTATCGGCTTATAGGTAACCGCTTTATAGGAAACCACATCAGAAAAGGGCACAAACTTATATTCACTTCCTTTAAAAACACTGAGTCTTAAATAAATGCCCTCTTCTTTTATCAAGGTTTCCATCTCTAAAAAATAGAAAACAGCCACCAATAAAATCAGTACGGCAGTAATTAAAAACAGGGTTACCTCAGGCATTTTAATCATAAAAGGTACCTGATAAAAGAGCTGTCTCACCATGCCATAAGAGAAAACGCCTGCTATGGGCAGTAATATGCCCCAAAGCCATGGTGATCTAAATCTTTGCTTTTCTGAATACATTATCTCGGTAGCACTCATGATATATCTTTTTTAGTTAAGATGCTAAGAATTTAACAAACAACTCTTTTTATGTCGAGTTTTTGAGCGCTTTTAAGCAAAAGCATCTACATTAGGACTTACGGTCCTTGTCGGTTTTTTTAGCAGCATCTTTAAACTGAGTTTCACGATTTCTCCCATATTTCTACATGTCATAAACTCATTGTCTTTATAAAGATCGGCGAGCTCATACTTTAAACTGTCTACGTTTTCATCGCTAGAAAGCTGATCATGGCCCATAGCATCCAATAATTGGTTCAATTGCGTTTTTACTGCTTTAACCCTAGTTGCAATTCTTGAGCGTTCTTCTTTTCTGTATTGTTTTTCTAGCTCAGGAGCCATACTGTTGATTCCTAGCGCTACTATTGGATTGTTTTCCTTAAAGTATTGCGGCATGTAAATAGACCTCCTACCATCGTAAGACTGCTGGTCAAAATCAATGGCGCGCATTCTATAATACACTTCATCAAAATCGGGGACCACCTCTACAACAAAATTATCGCCACGCATATCGCCAAGCAATTGTACCAAGCATCTTTCATTAAACTTAATAAACTCTTTGGCCATTCTCATAGCATTTACCCTATCAGAACCTATATATTCTTTTATAAAGGTATCTCCAGGTACACCGGGTATGTGTTCCTCGATCAAAGTGTCACCTTTTACCAAAAAATTAATTTTATTGGGCGATAACAGGTGTTCTAACTCAAGCCCATAAATGCGGGAAGCATCGGCTTCTTTTATATAGAAATAGTCAAAAAGATCATTGATTTGATTGACCACTCTCACCCTAAAAGGTTTTGTATTGCCATAGGTACATAGGTCCACCCGATCTATTTTTAGATGCTTCATTACAGAAATATCTCCATCGACTTTTAGAAGCGCATATATTTTCTTTAGGCAGTAATGTATATGGCTTTCGTCTGCTTGTCTAAAAAGCACGGTTTCCCACATGGTATCGTTGCCTTGTGCGTCGGTTAAGGCAATAGAACTGTCATAGTGGAACAAATCAACATACGTTAGTGGCACATCAATCTCTCTTTGATAATCTATCAAATACTGCCTTAGGTAAGGGCTTACTCTGTAAACTGGTTTTTTGTTGGATATTGAAGCCATGGTGTTGCTATTTTAGGAAAGGGTTTCTTTAGTTAAAAATCAAGATTTGATATATAAGATTATAACCCTATTTGTTTAGAAACTTAGGACGGGTGTTGCTCCATCCATTTATTATGCTCTATTTATCGTATTTTAAATCAATATGAGCGCTTTTGTTGCTTTGTATACTAAGCTGTGATCTGCTGCTAAAAAAGATGAGGATAGACAGGGAGTCTTCAACTACACTTTGTTATATACACGCTCCCTGTCTGTTTTGTAAGAGCCATAAAGGTTGGCCTTTAAAGGTCTGATTATACGCTAGCCGCTTCCAAATCAAACTCCTTTGAGATAAGTCCTACCCACTTTCCTACCCTTTCATCTGTAAGGTTTGCTTGATTGTCTTCGTCTATGGCCAAACCTAAGAATTTGCCATCAATTACTCCTTTAGATTCTTCAAAATCGTATCCGTCTGTTGGCCAGGCGCCTACAAAAGTACATCCTGAATCTTGAATGCGTTCATATATGAGGCCTAGTGCATCTAAAAAAGTATCTGGGTAGCCATCTGCATCACCCAAGCCTACAAAGGTTACTTTTTTACCGTCTAGTTCAGCATCGTCTAATTCATCGATAAAATTATCCCAGTCTTCTTGTAGCTCACCGATTTCCCACGTAGGACAGGCAAGGATAAGATTGTCGAATTCTTCCATATCGTCTGCGGTGGCCGAATCAACATTGAGCAATTTGGCAACAGACTCACCGCCTAATGCCTCTTGTATTTTAGTGACAATCCTTTCGGTATTGCCTTCTGTTGATCCATAAAAAATGCCTACTTGTGCCATGATTAAGTAAATTTAGATGTTTGAAAAATATTATGCCACTAAAATACCCCAAGCCATTGCCATTAAAAATGATACATATCATGCAATGGCAATGACTTTTTTAGTATCTACCACCTATCTTCCCATTTCATTTCTGCTTCGTTTTTAGGGTGGTATTTGTTGAAATTCTCTGAGCGTAGTAAGATATCTACGTACTGTGATCTTTTATAGGCAAATAGGTCATGCTTCATATTTTTAGCAGATAGTTTACCTCTAAAGTCTTGTACACTTGCATAGCCTTTGTCTACCATCCACTCTTCAATTGCACCCAGCATAGTTCCTATGTGAGAAATGCCTTTTCTATACAGTGTACTAACTACTTGCACGCCATCTGCACCTGCCAAGAGCATTTTAATCAGGTCTGAACCACTGTGTATGCCGGTATTACTACAAATTGAACCCTTTACTTTATGATATAGCAAGCCTGCATATCTTAATGCCAATCTATTGTCATTTCTATTGCTAAAATTGTAAGGGAAATGATGCTCCTCGTTCTCTATGTCTATATCTGGTTGGAACAAGCGGTTGAACATTACAAAGGCGTCTGCTCCTGCTCTGTCAAACTGTTTTACCATTCTTAAAGTATTGCTGTAGTATGGACTAAGTTTAACACTTACAGGTATTTTTACCACTTCTTTTACCTTTTTCAGAATTTGTATCTGTTCATTTTCGATTTGTGCTGCTGTTTTATCGAAATCGTTATTATGATGATAAAAGTTAAGCTCAAGGGCAGATACACCAGTCTCACTTATGCGTCTAGCATATTCGATCCAAGAAGCCTCGTAAACAGCATTTAAGCTGGCTATAAGCGGGATACTTACTGTGTCTTTTGCTTCTTTTAATTGCAATAAAAATTCAGCCGGCCCTGCGTGCTCCAAATCGGGAAATAAGGTAGCGTGTTCTGGATCCCAATCTTGATATGCTTCTAAGTCTTGCTGCATCTCAAGCGATTCGAGTTGGATTTGCTCTTCGAACAGAGATTTGTAAACAATGGCAGAGGCGCCAACTTCTTCTAATTTTCTAAGGTTTTTGGTTTCTTGCACCAGATTACTAGCGCCGACTATGATGGGATTTTTCAGAGTCAATCCCATATATTTTGTGGTGAGGTCTATCATGATTTTAAATTTTTGTTTATCGTGGAAATGGGAAAAGCCGCCCTAAAAAGAAGGGCGACTTTTGATAATTATTCATCCATTAAGTGTTTCAAATCCTCAAACCTGCGTTTGTTGTCTTCTTTAGCTAATTTAAGTAGCCTCCTCGCCTCTTCGGGATTGGCACGTTGTAAGGTTCTATAGCGAATCTCATTGGTAACGTAGTGCTCAAAAGACTCATCAGACTCTGCGGTTTCCCAAACAAATGGTGCTTTGCCTTCTTTTCTCAATTCAGGATTGAAGCGGTACATTGGCCAATAACCAGAATGGGTGGCTTTCTCAGATTGCTTTTTGGTCAATTTCATATCGTAACCGTGAGCAATACATGGTGAGTAAGCAATGATCAATGACGGTCCATCGTGCTTTTCGGCCTCGGCAAATGCCAGGGCAGTTTGTTCTCTATCCTCTCCCATATTTACGGAGGCAACATAAGCGTTTCCGTAAGTGGTCATCATTAAACCAAGATTCTTTTTGCTGAGTTTTTTACCATCTGCAGCAAACTTGGCAACGGCGCCTCTTGGTGTTGCTTTGGAGGCCTGTCCACCTGTGTTAGAGTAAACCTCTGTATCGAGTACAAGCAGGTTAACGTTTTTGTCTGAGGCCATTACGTGGTCTAATCCACTGAATCCTATGTCATAGGCCCAGCCGTCTCCGCCAAATATCCAGACACTTTTATCTACAAAGTAATCTTGCAACTCTACGATTTTGGCAATCAATGGCCTGGTCTCTTCTGTTGCATTCTGCAAAGCATCTGGTAAAATAGCTTTCAGTTCCTCAGAAGCATCTCTCGCTTCTTGAGTTACGTCTTTCCAGTAATACATGGCTTTTTGCAATGCTTTTAGCAAGGTTTCGTCTATGTCCATGACCAACAAGCGGTTTACGTTGGTTTTGAGTTGCTGCCTGTTCGCATCCACTGCTAAGCGCATACCGAAACCATATTCTGCATTGTCCTCAAAGAGTGAGTTGGCCCAAGCGGGTCCTCTACCATTGGCATCTTTTGTATAAGGTGTTGATGGGAAAGTACCACCAAAGATGGAAGAACAACCTGTAGCGTTGGCGATCATCATTCTATCGCCAAACATTTGTGTTACTGTGTGTATATAAGGTGTTTCCCCACAACCTGAGCAAGATCCTGGATGTTCAAAATAAGGTTCTGATATATTACATCCTGATACGAATGGGAGTTTATCTATCCATTTGATTGGATTACCCGCCCTGCCTTTTTTCTCTAGTTTTCTAGTACCTGTAGGAATGGCTCCGTTTATTGGCATCAAAGAAACAGGAATATTGTCTCCTTTAAGTCTCAGTACCGGATCCATGATTTTCTCTGCAAAGTCGCCGGAACCTTCTGGAACCACTGGAGAAATATTAGCAAATTTTTCTGAGGTCTCTGGAATCGGCACTTCAGCTATAGCATCTACTGCCGCATCAATGGCTTGCCAGTTCATTTCGACAATCTCTTTGCCTTTGCGCATAAATTGCTCCTCAATATACTTCTTGATCATTGGGATGGCATCTTCTTCTGGCAATACACCTGATAACTTAAAGAAAGCCGTTTGCATTACACTATTGATTCTACCGCCTAGGCCTACTTGCTTGGCTATTTTAGAAGCGTCAATCGCATAAACTTTTACATTTCTTTCACGAATCGTGTCCTGCATTTGCTTGGTGAACAAATCAAACACTTTTTCAGGTGCTTTGCTGGTATTGATCAAGAAAGTACCTGCTTCGGTAATGCCTTCTAACAGATCATATTTACCGATATATTGCTGGCGATGCAGCGCTATAAATTCGGCTTTTGTCAATAAATATTCTGAGCGAATAGGCTTATCTCCAAACCTCAGATGAGACACGGTATAACCACCTGATTTGTTAGAATCATATTGGAAATAGCCTTGTACATACTTCTCTGTTTTCTCGCCTATGATTTTTACTGCATTTTTGTTGGCACTCACCGTACCATCAGAGCCGTAGCCCCAGAATTTACAGCGAACAATGCCTTGTTGTTCGGTATCTATTTGTTCTTTAGCTTCTATAGAGCGATGGGTCACGTCATCGTTTATGCCAACGGTAAAGTCATGCCAGCCGTTGTTGTCTAAGTGATCGAAAACAGCTTTTACCATAGAAGGGGTAAACTCTTTGGATGAAAGGCCATACCTACCTCCAATGATTTCTACATCCCTACCTTTTAGTGCAGCGCAAACATCTAGATAAAGAGGTTCACCTAAACCACCCGGCTCTTTGGTTCTATCCAATACTGCTATTTTTTTAGCAGTTGCTGGAATTTTATCTACAAAATCTTTGGCTGAGAACGGTCTGTACAAACGCACTTTAATGGCGCCTACCTTTTCTCCTTTAGCAGTTAGGTAATCCAAGGTTTCATCTATGGTATCTACTGCGGAGCCCATAGCAATGAGTACCTTTTCTGCATCGGGAGCACCTGTGTATTCGAATAAGTCGTATTTCCTTCCTGTCTTTTCCTCAAACAAGTCCATGTATTTCTTTACAATAGCGGGCAGTGCATCATAAAAACGGTTTACGGTTTCTCTCCCTTGGAAATACACGTCTGGATTTTGTGCCCCAACTTTACAAACTGGGTCGTCTGGCCTTAAAGCACCTTTTCTAAATTGCTCTACATATTTCATGTCTAGCATGCTCTTTAGAGTCTCATAGTTAATGGCCTCAATTTTTCTTATTGAGTGAGACGTTCTGAAACCATCAAAGAAGTGCATAAACGGGAGGCTAGATTCTATAGATGCCAAGTGCGCAATGGCCGCCAAATCTTGTGCTTCTTGCGTGTTAGCCGAAGAAAGCATGGCAAAACCAGTCATTCTAGCACTCATAACATCAGAGTGATCACCAAAAATCGAAAGCGATTGCGCTGCAATAGATCGGGCTGAAATGTGAAAAACCGTTGGCAATAACTCACCAGCGATTT
>CAKZMZ010000112.1 GCA_937129345.1 uncultured Thalassovita sp.
GATTTTGATAAGTTGAATAATTCTATTAGCGAAAGAGGAAAGGTGCCTTTTGTAGCTGATGTAATGGTTTCTAGATGGGCTTATGAAGCCATATCTGTCGAGCATTTTAAAAGCAACGATTACCAAAGGTCGCTATTCCCATTTAAAAAGGAAGAAAGCCAGAATAACTTTAAGGTGGCTTATTGGATACCTAAAATGCAAGAGCTTTTAACGGGTTCATTAACTGCTTTTGAGTCAGGCAAAAACGATTCTACTTTGGCGCTGGTCAACGATAATTTGGCAGTTGTAAAAAGAGAATTGGCGAACGACTTATATACAGTTCGACATTCAGAATTTAATTTGGGTGAAATATCTGACCTAGACGCCAGCAGTTTTGACGAAAGCATATCCTCTAAGATTTGGTATCATTTGGAGGATGCGATGGGTTTTTACAGTATTAGACTTGCTCAAGCTAGTGATGCGAGAGATTCTGTACTCTATGTAATGAAAGAAAAGTTGCCAGAAGGCATGAAGCTTTCGGACTTTAAAGATCAATATTATAATGACCAATTAGAGGATTTGATGAAAAATAGCTCTGCCGAGGATCGTATAGACATTGCTTACGGCAGAATCATTCAAATAATTGATCCTATATATCAGGAGGTTCATAATTACGGTGAACCCTTAAATTACAGGACACAATTTCTTGCACCTCAAAAACCATTTTTAGGAAATAGCTACGGAACTTACGGCTTCAATTTATCAGTAATTTGGGCCATGACCATGCTCCTTTACCTGACTTTGTACTTTGATGCTTTGCCAAAATTCATGGATTTGACTACTTCGGTCGCTACAAAGTTTTACAAGAAAAAATAGGTGATAACTTTTACCGTTGCTACTACAGTACAATTTATTATTTACAATTATTTACGATTCTGAAAGTTAGCTACACATTAAAAGAATAATAATTATGAGAAAACTGTATTTGCTTTTTTTTGCAACTTTTACCGTTTGGGCCTGCAGTTCAAATAGTGCGCCTTCCAACGAAGCCGATACTCAACTAGCCAAAGTAGAGGGCAGTTTAGATGAAGCTGCCTCTATTAAGGTTGATGATGATATCATAAATGACATATTGCAGTCGATACCTTCGCCATTAGAAATCTCATTATTGATCAAGGAGGTTGGCTCTTATTACAATAAGGCCGATTTAAATGATCATGGTAAAGTTTCTACATACTCTACCAATTTTGATAAGGCTTTAAACCTTGGTATTTACGGTACAGATTTAGGTTATGCTAATATCTACAACAAGAACCAAGACGCACTAAATTATTTAAATAGCGTACAAAACTTAGCAGAAGGTCTTACCATAGGTCAGTTTTTTGACTATGCTACTTTAAAGTCTTTGGCAGAAAGTGCGGACCAGAACTTAGATGCTTTGTTACGTACCACAACTGCTAATTTTGAGAAAATCAATTATCATCTAAGACAGCAAAAAAGAGAACATTTGAGCATATTATTGCTCACTGGTGGCTGGCTTGAGGCAGTTTACCTAACTACCTTAGTTCACCAAAGAACAAACAATGAGGTGCTTAGAGAAAAAATAGGTGAGCAGAAAATAGTTTTGGATAGAATTTTATTGGTTTTGGATGTTTACAAAACAAGAAACGGCTTTGCAGAGCTAATAGCTGATCTTAAAAAACTTCAATCAATCTATAATCAAATAGAAATCGAGACTGTTTATGAAGAGCCCACCATGGTAGAAAAAGACGGTGTGCTTGTAGTAGTTGACAACACCAAAAGTGTGGTAAATATTACTGATAGAGACATTGACACAATTACTAGTTTAACGAAATCTATCAGGAATAAAATCATCAACTAGATAAGTCAATTTTAAGCGATTCTTATAGAAAAAAATAGATAATAATGAAAAGATTGATTTTTTGGATTGCCTTATTGTTCGGAACCTTATTTAGTACTTGGTCTGTAATGGGGCAGTGTAATTCAGAGTTATATGTTAACAAAAGTATGAAATCCTTAGAGTCTGGGTTTCAATACTCTAAGAGCTATAGAATTGACGGCAGAGGCGGTAATAGGCGTAAAGTAGAGTATACCTGCGTATTTAGTAAAGATACCAACTATCAAATAAGAATAACTGGTAAAGATGGCGCAGCCCAGGGATTGATAGGTACCCTTTATGACTCGAAGCGAAATGAGCTGGTCTCGAGCTTTTACAATAATAAGTTTTTAGAGGGTTGGACTTTTAAATGTAGAGCCACAGGCATTTATTATTTAAGTTTTACTTTTAAAAACTCAAAAAGCTATTGTGGTGCAGCAGTGCTAGCTTTTAGAAGGTGATTTTTAGATTATTTGCATGTAAAAGGGACTTGGCCACCAAGTCCCTTTTTTTTATTTAAATCGAAATGAATTATCGACCCTTTATCAAATTATGCTTTTTAAAAAGGCATTTTACTTTATAAATTCGGAACAAATTAATGAGATACCTATCTAAAATGAATAATAATGATAGCATTAAAAGATATAGACAAGTTTTTTAAATCTAGATTTCAAAAAACTTTTATACTTAAAGGTATAGATTTAAATATAAACGAAGGGGATTTTATCACGATAATGGGGCCAAGTGGTGCGGGAAAATCCACTTTACTTAATGTAATAGGTATGTTAGACCAAGCCAATGCAGGTGAGTATTACTTTTTGGATCAACCAGTGCATAAGTTCAATGAAAAGAAGCGGGGTGAGATGCATAAAAATCTCATTGGCTTTGTCTTTCAAGCATATCATCTGATTGATGAACTTACGGTGTATGAGAACATCGAAATGCCTCTGCTTTATAAAGGCGTAAAAGGCAGCGAGAGAAAAAGTTTGGTAGCAGAAATGCTTGATAGGTTTAACATAGTGGCTAAAAAGGACTTGTTCCCTTATCAATTGTCTGGCGGACAGCAACAAGTAGTAGGTGTAGCAAGGGCTATAATTGGCAAGCCTAAATTATTGCTTGCAGACGAACCAACAGGAAATCTTCATTCTAAACAAGGGGAGATGATCATGGATTTATTTACCAAATTGAATGAAGAAGGAGTTACTATCCTACAGGTTACGCATTCAGAGAAAAATGCAGAGTACGGAAAAAGAATAGTTACCATAGAAGATGGCGCTATTATAGAAGATCGCACTACTTAAACTTCAAGCCCAAAAATAAGTGCATTAGAGGTAGATTTTAGTTCAGGTATCAACTTTTCTAGTTCGGTTTCTAGTGCTTTTTTAGTCTCACCAATATTGCTGGTATGATGGTTCGAAAGAATAGATCTTATGTTGTCAGAAGTAAAAAACTTATTTCTATCGCTTTCTAAAAACAAAAATATCTGTTCGTTTTTATTCATCTGAAAGGTTTTATTGTTAAAGCTTTCAGTAGTAGTAAAGGTACTTTTCAAAGATGGTTCGCTGCTGGCAACCATATGTAAGTTTTGACGCCTGATGGTATAAAGCGGTATGCCAGCGCCCGCAAAAACCACCCTTTTTGAATTTATGCTTATTCGTAATACCGAAGCTTCTAATTTTTGCGCATCAGAATTGTAGTGTTTCCCAAATTCTATAAGCTTTTGTTCCATTTCCTTTAGCATATCAGAAGGGGAAGATGCGGAGAAAGGTTTGCCCCCGTAATTGAACGCTCTATTCAATACATGATCTAAATAAATATTTTTGAGCATGGCTAGCTTGTCTTTTTTTGAAAAACTAAAAGCTAGGATGTACAAAGAATCATCTGCTAAATGGAATTTGATGGAATTCGAATAGGTATTGCCAAATTCTCTTATAAAGTAATCAGAGAAGAAGTTTAGATATTCTTGTCCGTTTTTATTAATGAGTTCGCCTAGTTTTACTACTTGTTCTTGTTGCTGCTCAAATTTTTCTAATTGATTATTGCGATTTACTAAATCGCCCTCTAGTTGCATAATCTTAGATTTAACAGACTTGTTTTCTAGTACTTTTTTGTAAAGTAAGTAACTGAAAGTCACCAATATTAAAAGCAAAAGTAGTGTAATTGAAAATTGGAATTTTTGCGAGCCTACCAGCGCTTTGAGCTGCTCAATTTCGCTTTCTTTTTCTTTGAGTTGATACTCCGTTTCAATTTGTGCTATCTTTCTTCTTGTAACTTCATTTAGCATGCTGTCTTCTGTAGCGATGTATAATTTATAATACATCAAAGCATTTTTGTACTTATCGCTTTCCTCAAAAAGTTGTGCCAGGTTCTGATAGCAATTCCTAACAAGCGAAAGTGAATTTAATCTTTCTGCATTGAGCAAGGCAACTCTAATTTTTTCCTCGGCCAGTTGGTAGTTTTTTAGCTCTTTTAAAGCTTGGCCTTCTTTTAAAGAGGCTACAGCCAAGCCATATGTATTGCCTGTTGCAAGGCTTACCTTTTCACTATTTCGTATGTAAATAAGTGCAGAATCTGCTTGGTTTAATTTTAGGTATAAGTCTCCAAGATTTACCAAAGGTTTATAAATCTGACTGGTATCTCCAATTGAGTAACCAATTTCTAGTGACATTTTTAAATTCTCCGCTGCGGTATCGTACTTTTCTAAGTTAATATGTATAAGCCCAAGTAAATTATAGGCATCTGCCAAACCTGCTGAGGGCTTGGCTTTTTCCCAGATGAGCAATTCTTCTTTCGCGTATTTTAGGGCATTTTCAAAATCATTTACCAGCAAATAAGTCACGCCTATTTTGTGTAGGGCATCTGCTCTTAACTCAGGTAAATTGTGCTCATTGGCCAGGTTAGATGCGGTAAACAAGTAGTCAAATGCTTCATCTGACTTACCGAAGTTTCTGAGCACAACACCCGCATTTATATTGGCTATAATTTGGTTCTGCTTATCTTCATATTCGGTAGCTATCTTTAGCGCTTCTTTGGCATAGTACAGCGCCCTTTCTGTATTGGTATTTCTGTACAATACAGAAAGCTGATTATATACCTGTGCCTTTTGGCCATCTTCTACTTGTTTGGCCAGAACTTTCAAACTGTCTATTTGCACGTTTTGAAAATTTTGGGCAAAGGCTTCTAAGGTCACTAACGCTATTATGAAAAGAAAAATCAAGCGCATATAAAAAAGTCAATGAATAGAGTTAAGTAAAAATACAAAAAAATTGGATTATTGTATGAAAAAGTTGTACTAAATCAGATATATATAAATACTATGTTTTCCTTCAAAATTTATCTTCTTAGATTCCCTCTTAATTCAAAATATGTATTTTTGACCTTGAATCTTATTCTTATTAATTGAAACGTAATTTTATGGAAATGAAGAATGCTAGACTGGCAGGTATAGGCTATTATGTTCCTGAAAAAGTAGTCACAAACGATGACCTCTCTAAAATAATGAATACCACGGATGAGTGGATTGTGGAAAGAACAGGTATAAAAGAGAGACATTATGCCGATATGGACAAGGAAAAAAATTACATTATGGGCGCTAAAGCGGCAGAAAAAGCTATTGAGATGGCTGGCACCAATGCTCAAGAAATAGATTTGATTGTATACGCCACTTTGAGTGCCGATTACGTTTTCCCTGGTTCTGGGGTATTGTTACAAAAAGAACTGGGTTGTAAAAATATTGGTGCCATAGATGTAAGAGCGCAGTGTTCGGGCTTTGTTTATGGGCTCTCAATAGCCGAGCAATACATAAAAACAGGCAAGTATAAAAATATTCTTTTGGTAGGATCGGAAATACACTCCATTGGTCTAGATTATTCTGATCATGGTAGACATATTGCTGTGATTTTTGGCGATGGTGCAGGCGCTGCAGTTTTGCAACCAACCGAAGCAAAAGATAAAGGTGTACTCTCAACACACTTGCATAGCGAGGGCGAACACGCAGAGCGTTTGGCGGTGCTAGATCCTGGCTTTTATAAAAAAGACCGCTTTGATATTGAAATGACCAAGCCCGGTGGCGGCTTTTATCCTGTAATGGATGGGCAATTCGTTTTTAAAAATGCGGTAACCCGTTTTCCTGAAGTAATTATGGAGGCGCTTCAAGCAAACGATTATACACCTCAGGATCTTGACCTACTCATACCGCATCAAGCCAATTTAAGGATTTCTCAATTTGTGCAAAAAAAGATGGGATTGGCAGAAGACAAGGTATACAACACGATAATGAAATACGGTAATACAACCGCTGCCTCCATACCCATTGGCTTGTGCGAAGCACATGCTGAAGGAAAAGTGAGGGAAGGAGATTTGATATGCTTGGCTGCTTTTGGTAGTGGTTTTACTTGGGCCAGTGCCTTAATTAGGTGGTAATAGAATTTTGTTTGATTAGATTTATAGAAGTAGCCTGTGATGCGCGCATCACAGGCTATATTTTTATCCTATTGTACTAAATTGGCGTAAAAAGCGCACGTCGTTTTCAAAAAACAACCTGATATCTTCGATTTTGTGCTTAAGCATAGTAATTCTTTCAATGCCCATTCCGAATGCGAAACCGGTATATTTTTCTGGGTCTATATTACAATTGGCCAATACGTTCGGGTCTACCATTCCACAGCCTAAAATCTCTAGCCAGCCTGTGCCCTTGGTTATTTTGCGGTCGGCTTCTGTTTTAAGTCCCCAATAAATATCCATCTCTGCACTTGGCTCTGTAAATGGGAAGTAGGATGGACGCAACCTAATTTTTGTATTGGATCCAAACATCTCCTTTGCAAAATAGTAAAGTGTATTCTTTAAATCTTGAAAGCTTACGTTTTCATTTACATAAAGCCCTTCTATCTGATGGAAGATACAATGAGCTCTTGCTGAAATCGCTTCATTCCTAAAAACCCTACCGGGCATAATTGAACGAAATGGTGGCTCTTGGTTTTCCATCATCCTAATTTGTACATTGGAAGTATGTGTCCTTAATACTTTGTCTGGATTTTTACTGATGAAAAAGGTGTCCTGCATTTCCCTTGCCGGGTGGTTTGGCGGGAAATTGAGCGCAGTAAAGTTATGCCAGTCGTCTTCAATTTCAGGGCCATCTGCCACATTAAAACCTATTCTTTGAAAGATGGAAACAATCTTATCTCTAGTTTGAGAAATAGGGTGGATGGTACCTAACTGATTCGGTACATCGGGGAGTGTTAGATCGGGCTGCGCTTCATTGATATTGTTATTGAGGTTGTCCAACTCTTCGGCTGCTTCCTTAAATTTACCTGTAGCCAAATTCTTAAGCATATTAAGACCTTGACCCACGTCTTTTCTCTGTTCTGCGGCCACATTTCTGATTTCGCCCATCAAATCGCCGATGATGCTTTTTCTACTGATAAAGCGTAGTCTAAATGCCTCTAGCTTCTCTTTGTTTTCAAGTTGTGCGGCTTCTATTTCTGCTTTTAATTCTTTAATCTTGTCTAGCATCCTTTTCAATCGATTATTAAGAGTGCAAAGTTAATGATTCAATAAAAAATAACAGGATAATACCGCAAATCCTGTAGTAATAAGCCCAAAATATTTAATAACCAATTACTTAATAAAACACATAACATAATGAAAACAGCCGTACAAGAAGAACTCCACCAGCCTATTGCAATCAAAGATTTGCCTATTCCCCAACCTCAAGCGGGAGAGTTGTGCATAGAACTAAAAGCAAGCGCCTTAAACCATAGAGATGTTTGGGTGCAAAAGGGGAAATATCCTGGCATGAATTTGCCCTGCACCCTTGGTTCTGATGGAGCAGGTGTGGTAGTGAGTGCAGGCAGTGAATCTGAAGAAAACTGGCTCGGAAAGGAAGTGGTGATCAATCCGGGTATGAATTGGGGCGATAATGAAGCAGTAGCAGGTAAGGGTTTTGAAATTTTGGGAATGCCACGCAATGGTACTTTTAGTGAATTTATAGTGATGCCAGTTGAATATGTGCATGAGAAGCCTGCTCATTTGAGTTTTGAAGAAGCTGCGGCCTTGCCTTTAGCAGGAGTTACTGCTTACAGAGCAATGTTTACCAAGGCAGGCCTAACCAAAGATAAGAGGGTATTGATTACAGGAATAGGAGGCGGTGTAGCGTTGACCGCACTCGTTTTTGCCAAAGCCTTAGGCTGTGAAATTTACGTAACTTCTGGTAGTGATGTAAAGCTGCAAAGGGCAAAAGAACTAGGTGCCAATGGAGGTATCAATTATAAAGAAGAAAAATGGGCAAAAAGCCTTTCTAAAAGTGCAGGCCTTTTTGATGTGGTCATTGATGGTGCAGGAGGAGAAGGTTTCTCGGGATTGATCGATGCATCCAATCTGGCTGCCAATTTGGTGATTTATGGAGGTACGGCGGGGAATATTGGAGGGATATTGGCAGCTAAAATATTTTTTAAGCAAGTTAATATTATGGGAAGTACCATGGGCTCACCGACCGATTTTAAAAATATGCTAGCATTGGTGAACACCCACAAAATAAGCCCTGTTATCGATGAAGTAATGCCTTTAGATAATGCAGAAGATGCACTTAGAAAAATGGAAGCAGGTAAGCAATTTGGGAAAATAGTTTTAAAACATAATTGATTTATGCGAGCTTTAATTTTAGTAGATATACAGAACGACTTCGTGACAGGAGGTGCCTTGGAAGTACCTCAGGGTGAGGGAATTGTACCAATAGTAAACGATTTACAAAAACACTTCGATTTTGTAGTGGCTACGCAAGACTATCATCCGGCTGATCATGGCAGTTTTGCGGCCAACCATGAAGGTAAACAAATTGGAGAAGTGACCGACTTAAACGGACTTGATCAAATTCTCTGGCCTGTGCACTGTGTACAGGAGTCTCAGGGTGCGGAGTTTGTTTCCA
>CAKZMZ010000113.1 GCA_937129345.1 uncultured Thalassovita sp.
TTTCGAGTGCGGCCATTGTTACCCTAGAAGAAGAACTGTTCAGCTATCCGGTTACTACCCGAGATAGGTTAACTTACGCCCATCAAGTCTTGATTGCACGTAAGTTTGGCGATAGATTTTCGTTTCAATTAATGCCTTCTTTGGTACACAGAAACATTGTTGAAGAAGCTGAAAATATAACCAATGATGTTTTTGCTTTGGGCGGAGCCTTTAAGTATCAGATAACAAAAAATCTGGCGCTAACCTCAGAGTATTACTATACGCTGCCCAACCAAGTGGACGAGCTATTTAATAATTCCCTTTCCATTGGTGTAGATATTATCACTAAAGGACATGCGTTCCAGTTTTCAGTCTCTAGCTCAAGAGGCATGATAGAGAAGTATTTCATCGGTGAGACTATAGGTAATTTTTTCGATGGGGACTTGCACATCGGATTTAATATTACCCGAGATTTTCAGATAGGGAAAAGAAAATACCACTGAGGCCATTTACATAGCCTCTTGCTCAATATAAGCCCGTAAATCTTCTACTTGCTGATCGCTCATACGCTCTAAAGTGTAGTGCGGCATGTAAGGGCGGTAGCCGGGCGCGGCACTTGTACCATATCTAATGGCCTGATAAAAAGATAATGGATTATCCTTCTCCATATCTCTCAATAGCTTTTTAAAACTTAATTTAGAATGGTTGAGCTCATACTCAGTTACGCCATTTTTGTCGTGGCAATGCAAGCAGCTATTTTCGTAAATAAGCTTACCGTTAATCGGATCACGCTTGTCCACCTCATATCCTTTGGATTTATCGTAAGGCGCATCTGAAAATGTAGCGGGCGATGCCAGCATGTACTTGCTTTTCAGAAGCTTTATTGCCTCTGATTTTTTGTCTTCTGAGGTGATCTTATTCAGCCGCTCCATCTCATTATCGGTCAGGTTTAAATCTGAAAGCTTTAATTCCAACTCCCAGAAATAAGCCATAATGGCATCAACCTCCCACTGCTTTAATACTCTACCCTGTGCGCATTCTTGCGCGCAAAGCTGAATAGATGCCTCAATATCATCTTTGGCCTCCTCAACCAAACTTCCATATTTCTTAATATAATCTCCATTGTACCAAGACTCTCGGTTAACGATACCCCAAAAAGTAGTTGCTTGCAAAAAAGGAATGCCTTTTTCGTTGGTGAAGCGTAACCTAGCTTGTGGATCCGGACTTTCTGGCTTTGGGTCTTCTTGCACCAAATTATGGCAGCTCGTACATTGGTAATAGACACTAATTACTTTTGAACCTTTTCTTCTTTTGGTAAACCCGTTTTTAACCAAATCTTCGCCAATACTTACTTGCTCTTTGGTGTAGTCTTTTTCCTTTTTGAGGTGTGAGGTATTACCTAAATCTGTAAGTATCCGCGAAAGCGAACTGTTTTCTTTCCAAGTATTTTTTGAGATAGCATTTGGCGTTTTTTGTATGTAAAACCAAAGTATAGCAGGGATGAGTATTAAAAAATATCGCATACCAATTTCAATCAAATTTTATTAAAAAAGTTTTCGGGTCTTCGGTTTCATTTTTTATAGGAGATGTATTGTATACTTTTCATTTGTAAAAAAGAAAAACCCTAAAAAATAATTTTCTCAGGGTTGGCAATGGATTTTTTCGTAAACTAAAAAAGCTAGAATGCGCCGATTTCAGCCCTAAATCCTCTCAGCAACTTTTCATTTGCTTTTTTGATGACAGGCGATGGCGCCAACCTAGAACCGCTAACATTAAAGCCACCGGTTTCTAAATAATACAGGGCTTCTTTTAAACAGTCTTCTTCTAAGCTACCAAAGTTCTCGGTAATATCATCGTTGACCAATGCATCTACAGGAAGTCCCTCAAAGTAATTGGCTACTCCATCAGCATTGGCCACTCTAAAACTTATGGGTGAAAGAACAAAACCTTCATACCTAAAACCATAAGAACCTACGGGCTTACCGTAGCTGTTGCTGCCAATGGTC
>CAKZMZ010000114.1 GCA_937129345.1 uncultured Thalassovita sp.
ACTGTTAAAATAAAAATGGCAGCCAATAGAGCAATGTTTCCGAATGGCAAGAACATTTGGATAAAACTATTGGCGATAACATCTCCTGTGCCTGTTTTGATCAAAGCATTACTAAAGGTAAGTGCGCATACCAATAGTATGATCAGGTCTATATCTACCTCTTTGCTGATATCTTTAAAACTAAACAGATTGAGCACCAATAGTGCAGCCAAAACGAATAGTAAGGCAGAGAAGAAGGAGAAAAGCCCACTTGCCATACCAATGATGATAACCGCCAGGCCTCCTAAGAAAAGCCTCAGTTTTTTGGGGCTAGGCATATTTATATTGCCGTTTTTCAATTTGGAGATAACGTATAAATCATCTGATGGCCTAGAGTTTTTCAGAAACTTATCATCTACAGAAAGTAGAAGTAAATCACCTTGGATTAGTTTTTTATCGGTAATTTTGCCTTCTAACTTTTCGCCGTTTCTGTGTATGGCCACCAACTCGGCATGGTAAGTCTCTTTAAAATCAGCCTCTTCTACAGTTTTTCCTGTTAAGCCCGAGTTGGCAGGAATTACAGCCTCTACCAATTCTAAATTGTTGCCATGGTTAGGTAGGGTGAGTCCGTTTTTTCCGCTTGCCAATTCTAATATTTGCTCTGGCTTGCCCATAAAAAAGAGCGAATCTTCGGGCAACACCAATTCGTGCTCATTAAAATCACTCAATACAGCCCCATTTCTGTGGATTTCTACCAAGTAAGCTCCGTCCAAATCTTTAAATCCGGCTTCAGAAATGGTGCCGCCAACAAAGCGAGAGGTCATGCCTACCTTTACCTCAATCATGTAATCGGGCGATTGTATTACTTCATCATCAGAAAAAATCTTATGTCTAGGCAGCAGGTTAAACCCCCAAAAATATAAATAGCCAATGCCCGTAATGGCCACCAAAAGCCCTGGGAAAAAGAAATCGCTAAAAGTAAAAGGGCTGAGGCTGTTATCTACAATAAAGCCATTGAGCACCAAATTGGTAGAGGTGCCCAAAATAGTGACCATTCCACCTAGAATGGTAGAGAAAGAAAGTGGTATTAAAAGTTTAGAAGGAGAAAAGCCGCGTTTTTTGCACCAATTAAATACATAGGGGGTCATTACCGCTACAACAGGTGTATTATTTAAAAAAGAGGAAAGCATGGCCACGTAGGTCATCATCCTCCATAAAAACCCTTTTTTTGTTTGGGCACTGGAGAAAAGCTTGTCAAAGAAAATTTCTACAGCAAAGTTTTTTCTTAAAGCCGCGGTTATGATAACCAGCATAACCACCGTGGCAATAGACTGGTTAGAGTACCCTTTCATAAAATCGACGGGTTCTATAATTCCAAAAAATATCAACACCATAACCCCGCTAAAAAAAACCAGAGACGGCCTTATGACTTCTTTAAGGAGACCAAAAATAATCAGAATAAGAACGATGGTAACAATCAGTTTGCTAACATCAAAAGGAGTCAGTGCCTGTAGTTCGTTAAGAATCACCTTAGTTTGGTTTAATTCAGAAAATACCGACCATAAGGAAGCGTCAGTTTTAAAAAGTTAATCGTAATTCTTTGAGATTATAGCCTTAGAAAAAACCGCGAATTTTACCCATTATTGTTTGCCAAGGCAACTACGGCTTCTACTACACCAAACATTTTTATTATGGAAACAGAGACCATAAATATGAGTAAGAAACGCACCCATTTGTTAGCGCTAGGATGATTGACCGCAAATTTTCCGGCCAACCAAGTACCTGCAATTTGCCCAACGGCCAACCAAATAGCTACCCACCAATCAATTTGGCCATTTAAAATGAAAATGCCCATTACAGGTATGGTGTACAAGAGGATGATCGCCATTTTTACCGCATTGCCCCTGATCAATGAAAGGCGGCTTATTTGCGGAAGCACCACCATAATGATCAGGCCGATACCTGCCTGAACAAAGCCCCCATAAAAACCAATTAATAAGAAAATGATGAAGTTGATTACCTTGAAAAGCGGTTTGTGCTGGTACTTTAAGAAAGGGTTTTTCTTGCTCTGAAACTTAAAAATGGTAGGGATGAGCATAAAAACCATGACAATACCTACAAATATTTCCAAGGTTTTTTGGTCAATATCGGTAGCAACCATAGCACCGAAAACAGCTCCCAAAACCGAAGGTATGATGTATTTTAGGCTGGCTTGTAGGTCTAAAAGGCCACTGCGATAAAAAGTACTGCTACCCGTGAGGTTTTGCACTAAAATACCCAAGCGGTTGGTGCCATTGGCAATATTGGCAGGCATGCCCATGAATAAAAGAATAGAAAGTATGAGAATGGAAGCCCCTCCTGCAAGTGTGTTTACCACGCCTGCCACAATCCCCACTAATAAATAAGTTAAATAAATGAGCCAATTTCCCTCCATAAAAAATGAATCTATCACGTGTCCTCAATTAAACATTTGTATGGGTTTTTTATTTTGAAAGTCCGATGTGAGAAAAATGTATTATTTTTGGTAATTATCAATATCAAGTTTTGACACACATCGTGTATTTCCCAACAAAAAATTAAATAAATGCATAAAAATTTCTTTCGACGTTCAGCTTGGCAACTGCTCATATTGGTTGGTTTCCAGTTTTTTATTGCTTGTGATAATGACGATCCAGAAACCGAACCCAACCTGATTATAGGTTTATGGACATTTGAGTCTCAAGAACTAGAGTTTTACCTGAACGATGTAAAACAATCAGAATCTGAGGTTGAGTTCTATACTTCCTTATTAGGTGTTGATTTGGAAAGCTTTCAAATCCCTGCAGGGGCTACTTTTGAATTTAAAGAAGATGGCAGCTTTGAGGGCAACGCAGAAGGTTTTGAAGCACAAACTGGGCAGTGGTTGTTATCAGATGATGAAGCCAACGAAAAGACCATACTTAGCCTAAGCAGTAATGAAGACTTGCTCTTTTTAGATGTAGAAAGTTTACCTGAATTAGCCAGCGATGTGTTTTTTGAAGAGGATGGTTCTGTAGCTTTTGAGGTTTTATCGCTTACACAAACCGATGCAAGATTTTTTCTATCTGGAGAAACAGAAGTTGAGGTTGCCCCTTTCGGTACTCAACGAGTCAGAATTGATTTAACTATCAACCTCGCAAAATAAGTTAATCAATTAAAACAGTCTTAGAAAAGCCCGACTTGGAAAAGTTCATTATACTAGCCCAGAAATGTCTGGGCTTTTTTCATCCTATCAAATAAGCCGTTGACGTATTTTTTTATTGTCTTCAGTGATTTTTGTGTAAATTATACACTTTGATTCGCAAATTTGTGAATCTATTTTTAAAGATGTCAAATATATAAGAAAGTGAACCTTAAAAAACGAATTACCATACCGATTGCAGTATTTGCAGCATTGGTTTTAGCCTACTTTATTTTTAGCGATAGTACCGAAGAAAGCCAAGATATTTTAGTTGCCGTAAAGAAAGGGCAATTTGAAATTACCGTAAACTCCTCGGGAGAGCTTATACCAGTAAGTTCTGTGAGCATCAGAGGGCCTATGGGCCTTAGGCAATCAGGAGTGCGCGAGGTAAAGATCAATAGATTGGTTGATGAAGGCACTGAAGTAAAAAGTGGAGACTTTATCGCAGACTTGGACAAATCTGAACTCTACAATAAATATGTGGAGGAAAAAGACCAACTCACCAAAGAGGAGGCACAATATACGCAAACCCAGCTAGATACGGCCCTTACTTTGCGCGAAGCCCGAGATAAAATCTTAAATCTTAATTTTCAGGTAGAAGAAAAGGAAATAGCTTTAGAGCAATCTGCTTTTGAGC
>CAKZMZ010000115.1 GCA_937129345.1 uncultured Thalassovita sp.
TCGAAATAAAATTCGATTTTTTTTTCATCAATTTTTGTAAAAATTTCAAGAAAACCAATTATCTTTAATAGTTTGTAAAAATCCTTTTTAGAATAAATGGATGTTTTAGGATGTCTATTAACTAAATTTTCATCGATCAACCCTACTACCAAAAGCACAAGAGCATTTGCATCAATTAATTTCATTATACTCTTTCGTAGATATAAAACGCTTTCATTTTTTTGTTATCATCAATAACAACCTTTTTATAAAGTCTTTCAAAAGGTAAGACAACCTTTGCTAGTGGACTTACTACACTATCAGCACGATCAATATTTTTTGTCACGAAAGAAACCACTATCTCCCATATTTTTTCCTTTTCATCATATTCAACTTGTTCTAAACGAAAATCACGGGCATCTTCAAATACCTGCATTAATTGTTCTTTGGCAATGCTATAAAGCTCTTTTAATTCCATAAATGTTATTGTTTAGACTTTTAACATGTTATAAATCTAACATCTTATTTAGCAGTATGGTCATTGAATAGCTTAGAAAGCAAAAAAAATATTCTTAAAGTGTAACCTTTTCCAATTTAGCAAGTAACCAATCCGAATTCAACAAAATCTAACTTTGAAGTATAAAATGTGGGTGAAAACTTACAGCTAAAAACCATACAAGTATACCATGACAGACGAGGAAGTAATGGCAATGGTAAAAAAGGGCGACCTTGAGAAAGCGGCCATCTTGTTTGAGCGCTACCAAGCTATGCTCTACAACTTTTTCGTGAAACTAAGTTTTGAGACCGAATTGAGTAAGGACCTGACCCAAAATGTTTTTTACAGGCTCATCAAATACAGGAACAGCTTTAACGAAAGCAAAGCATTTAAAGCTTGGTTTTTCCAGTTGGCACGCAACCAGTATTTAGACCATGTGAGCAATGCCAAAAACAAAAGGTCGCGCTTCGATGATTTAGAAAAACTCGCTCACAAAGCAGCTGAGAACATGCAAGACCAAACACAAGCTGAGCGCGAAAAAGTACTTTACAAAGCCTTGAGCCTACTTGATGAAGAACAAAGGGAATTAATTGTATTGAGCAAATTCCAAAAAATGAAATATACAGACATTGCCCAAATACTCAACATTACCGAAGCCGCTGTAAAAGTGAAAGTACACAGGGCCATAAAAAAATTGAAAGGGGTCTATTTTATGACCGAACAGAATTAAAAGCAATTACTATGGAAAACACACCCGATAAAGAACAACTGATTGCCTACTTAGAAGGCAACCTCAGTGGCTCAGAAATAAAGGCCGTGGAGCAAAGACTAGCTGAAGACAGCGACTATTTTAGTGAGTACGACCAGCTAAGAATGATATACGATAGCTTGGACAACTCACCAGAGTTTACACCACCAAAAGATATTTCTACAAACTTTTACCAACAACTCTCAACAGCCATAGAAAAAGAAAAAGACAGCAATAAATATGGCAAAGCAGGCAAAGTAATCAGCTTTGTTAAACAGACATGGCAAAGCTCATTGCCTTTGAGAATTGCCGCTTCGGTAGCCATTTTTTTAGCGGGTTTCTTTATTGATAAGCAAATAAGCATAGAGCAAATACAGACCAAGGAGGTAGCTACACTTCGTACGGAGTTAAATACCACCAAAACTTTGGTCATGCTCTCTTTACTAAAGCAACAGTCTGCCAGTGATCGGATTATGGCAGTAAACTATACTTATGAAATGCAAGAGGTGGATAATCGCATTATAGAAGCCCTTTCAGAAACCTTGGCTACTGACGAAAACCCCAATGTACGTATGGCTGCTTGTGAGGCATTGGTGCATTACAAAAGCAAACCCAAAGTGCAAGAAGTGCTCATGAATACGCTTGCCAAGCAACAAGATCCTAGTATACAAATCATCATTATAGATGCCTTGATTTCTTTAGAAAACCCGGAAGCCATCGCCTATTTACAAGAACTGATACAAACACAAGACGTCATCGATATTGTAAGAAACAAAGCCCAAGAAGGCATCGGAAAGTTAATATAAAGGCTTAATTATCAAGCAAATAAAGTTTCAACTCAAACTAATTTATAAAATGAAAAAAGTAAGCTTAATCATAGTAGCATTGTTCGTTTTAAGCTACAGCTATGCCCAAGAATTTAAAATAGCAGTAAGTGATAAAAATGGGAAATTTACCATTAATGTGCACGATTGCGATTTGCAGATCATAGGCCACGATGGCAATGAAATACTAATTACTGCCAAAGGCTATGAAAAACCGCCGGAAAGGGCCAAAGGGCTTAAACCGCTTTACAATTCTGCGGTGGATAATACTGGCATAGGGCTATCAGTACAAGAAAGCGGTGGTAACCTAACCATACAAAAGGCTACAAGGGGCGATATTGATTACACCATAAAAATACCAAGTACCATGCATGTTTCTATCAGTGAAACCAATTGGCACGGAGATAATTTTACAATTGAAAATATCAGTGGAGAAATTGAAGTGAATGCCAAGAGTTCTGATATAAAAATGAAAGGGGTTTCTGGACCCGTTGTGGCCAATACCACCAATGGCGATATAGATATTGTGTACAAAACGCTCAACCAAGAAAAACCGAATGCCATTAAATCTATCAACGGACATGTAGACATTACCCTACCAAGCAGTGCCAAAAGCAGTGTAAAATTAAGAGCCATGAATGGTGAGATTTTTACCAACTTTGACGTAGCCATGAAAACTTCTGAGGACAATATAAATGTGTACGGTGGTGGTAAAATTGAAGGTGCAATCAATGGCGGGGGCGTTGAAATTAAACTTAATACCATTAACGACAATATCTACTTAAGAAAAGCTGAATAACCTCAAGTTTTCATTCCTAGTTCAAAATCAAATTAATTATGAAAAATCTAATAATGGCAGGGATATTTTCCCTGCTTACTTTGCCCCTCTTTGCCCAAAAAATAATAAGTAAAGAACTTCTACTTCCACCTTCTAATAAATTAGAGCTTGAGCTTAAGTTGGGAGATGTGATTAAAATTAGCACTTGGGACAGTAAAAAAGTGGCTTTTAAAGCCAGTATAGACCTGAACAATGGTGCACTTAACGACTCATTAAAGCACAGCTTTACCAATGGAGAAGCCCTTATTATCAAGTCTGAAATACCCAAAGGCTATAATAATTGGATGCGTAAAAAAGACTATGATGACAACAATGATAACATCCGCTTTTGGACGGGCAAGGAGAATTTTATTATTAGCGAAGTGATATATGAACTCAAAGTCCCTAAAAAATGCCTAGTTACCCTCAAGAGCATTAATGCAGATGTGGAAATAAAAAATCTCACACAAAGCATGGCTATAAAAACTATAAACGGTTTTGTAGATACTAATTGGGATGAAAAAGTATCAGCCAATTTCGAGCTTAAAACCATTAATGGAGAGGTTTATTCAGATTTAGGACTTGAACTTTTGAACAAAAAAGACAGCCCAATGGTAGGTTATAATTTAAAAGCCAAGCTAGGCAATGGCAACGCTAAAAAAGTAATACTCAAAACCATTAATGGCGATATTTATCTGAGAAAAAATACTGATTTATAAGGATTATAACTTTTTGATAGAATGAAAAGGTACTTAAAAACGCCTTTTTTTATTGAAATTACTCAGTTTATTTCCCGAATAAAATCATTAAATTTAGAATGGTTCAAGTGTAATTTAGCTTGGAGGCAACCAGTCAAAAAATAATAGCAATACAACGACAACTACTTATCTTACCAAAAACACATTGCCATGAGTAAAAGCTTTAGAACGGAAATCAACCTTGCCCTTCCTTCCCAACAAATCCATCTTAAAGATAAGATTTTTACACTAGGGTCTTGTTTCTCAGACCATATTGGCCAATTGTTGCAGCAATATAAATTTAAGGCCATGGTCAACCCTTTCGGTATTATTTTTAACCCTGTATCGGCCATACACTTGATGCAACAGGCACTCATGGGCGAGCCATTATCGAAAGAAAAAATAGTACAAAACCAAGGCATGTACTACCATTACGATTTGCACTCAGAGATTACTTCAGCAGAAAAAGCTTCTTTTGAAGAATTGATTGGCGAAAAACTAAAAACGGCAGGTAATTTTTTAAAAGAAAGCAAGGTGCTCATGCTCACTATGGGTACTGCCTTTGTATATAGACTGTTCGAAAACAAAGAGGTTGTGGCCAATTGCCATAAGATGCCTGCCCGGCATTTTAATAAAGAATTGCTTACGCCTGAGCAAATTATTCTGGCCTTTAACGAGATGCATAAGCTGTTGCCTAAAGATACCTGTATCATACTTACCGTAAGTCCGGTAAGGCATATCAAAGACACCATTTCTTTAAACACCGTAAGTAAGTCTGTATTAAGATTGGCTTGCCACCATTTAAGCGAACAGCATCCCAACGTACATTACTTTCCCGCTTACGAAATGCTGATTGATGATTTGCGCGATTATCGCTTTTACAAGGCCGACATGCTCCACCCCAATGCTACGGCCATCAACTATGTGTGGGAGTATTTCAGCCAAGTTTTTATAGATGAGGCTAGCAATGATTTTATTAGCAAATGGGATAAGATCAGGAAAGCCATAGAGCACCGCCCGTTCAATCCTGCCACAGAAGAGCACAAGCATTTTTTGGTAAATACACTAGATCGACTTAGGGATATTACTGAAGTTGATGTAAATAAAGAAATAAAAATGTTAGAAGACAGGCTGCAGCTATACAGCTTGTAAATTTTTGATATGCTTCAATAAAAAGTCAAGCGCTTTAAACAAATGATTCTTGGCTTTTTTGCTAATAAACTCGCCATACCCCCACTGAAAGCCCGGCAGGTGCAATTCCCAAACCTCGGGCAATACCTCATTATAAAGTTTAGCCAGTTGCAATAGCATGCCCGGAGAAAAAGCATGCATACTAAAGCCTGGGTTCTCTGATTGCACTTTTTTAAACATAAAATTATTTATATGTTTATATGAAGCGTCCACAAACAAAACTAAGTCGTACTCACCGATTAAAAGTGCATCTTCGATATTGAGTTGATAATTCTGAGCAATATCCATATGTGCGAATTGCAATTTTTCTCTATGCTTTTTAAGTGCATCGGTAAAATAAATGCCTAAACCATCATCTCCCCTAACAGGATTGCCAATGCCATAAATCAATACTTTTTTAGCCTTAGCTATGGACTTTTCAAATTCAGATTTCATGTTAAAAATTTTTCCCAACCCTACCTAGGGTTTAAAACAATAGGTAGGGTTATTTTTTTATTTTACATAAGTACCAATCACCTCCCCGTTTACATCCATTAGTTCAACTTGCAAGGGCATTTGCCCCAAGGCATGAGTAGCGCAGCTCAAACAGGGGTCATAAGCACGTATGGCCACTTCTACTGCGTTCATCATACCTTCGGTAATGTTGGTTTGCCCATTCATATATTTCTTTGCCACTTCGTTTACCGCTCGGTTAATACCTTCATTGTTATGGGTAGTAGAAACAATAAGATTGGCCATTTTCACCAAGTCATCTTCTCCTATTTGATAATGATGGATCAGAGTACCCCTTGGCGCTTCTATAACACCTACTCCTTCATTACCTTTGGCTCCTTTTACTTGTAAATCTGTACCTTGCAAATCTGTATCTCCTAACAATTCTTTAACCACCTCAGCTGCATGAAGCATTTCAATCAATCTAGCCCAATGTATGTGCATAGTTTTGTGATTGGGTTTTCCATTTGTATAATCCCTAAACTTTTCAAGGGCTTTTTGTGCTTTTGGGGTTGGGATAAAATCAGCACAATTAAGCCTAGCCAAAGGCCCTACCCTGTACCAACCTATACTAGGCCCTAGACTTGTTAAAAACGGAAACTTCATATAAGACCAAGACTTCACCTCTTCTTTTATGTAGTCTAGATAATTGCTGGGATTGACATCATCCAATACTTTTTTGCCATCAGAGTCGATTACACGGAGCAGTCCATCGTAAAATTCCAGACCGCCGTCTTTATTTACCAAGCTCATATAAGCAGAAGGAAAATCAGCAAATCCATCTATAAAATCTGCATGGTTTTTATGGTAGTCTACAAAGAAATCCAATGCCTCTTGCGCCCACTCAATCATGGTATCAATATGCATGTCTTCTTCTTTATTGAGTAAGAAATCTCGCTCTTCAATACTTAAGTTCTTGTTAATTCCACCTGGGATAGCGCCTGTACCATGAATGCGTTTACCTGCAGTAAGCCTTATCACTTCTTGGCCGTATTTCCTCAGTAAAATCCCTTTCTTAGCTATGTCAGGATACTGCTTGGCAACGCCAATAATATTTCTTATTGCTGGGTCAGCCTCAATCCCAAAAAGTAAATCAGGTGAGGAAAGATGGAAAAAGTGCAAGGCATGCGATTGCAGCATTTGGCCATAATGCATCAAGCGCCTCATTTTATAAGCTGTTATCGGGAGGTCACCTTGAGATAGTCCCAAAAAAGTATCCAATGCTTTGGCTGCAGCCAAATGGTGGCTCACAGGACAAATACCACAAAGACGTTGCACAATCACAGGCATTTCCCAATAAGGCCTGCCTTGTATAAATCGCTCAAATCCTCTAAACTCTACAATGTGCAAGCGGCTCTCTTTTACCTTCCTGTCTTCATCCAATTGGATGGTTACTTTGCCGTGTCCTTCAACTCTGGTCAATGGAGAAATGGTGATGGTATCGCTCATGGTTTTCGCTTTTCTAGGTTAGTCATAGTGAAGTAATTCTTTGGGAATAGAGGCTGTGTCGTCATTTAACAGTGCCAATAAAATAGTTTTGAACAACTCGGCATCTGGTGGGCAACCGGGCATGAAATAGTCGATTTTCACCACTTCATGGCAAGGATACACCTTATCCAATAGAGGAGGCAGTGTTTTGTCTTGAGGAATGATTTTAGTCGGATTATACACGCTAGGCCCATCTAAATAAGCCTCGGCAAAGCAAGACTCCAAAGAAATTGAATTTCTCATAGAAGGAATCCCACCCATAAGGGCACATTGCCCCACAGAAATAAGTACCTCACACATTTTCCTGAATTCTTTCAACTCTTCTACATTACTGGCATTGCAGCAACCTCCCTCTACCAATCCTATCGCACATTTTTGAGTAAAATGCTTGTAATCATTGATGGGCGTACGGTCAAACTCTACCAACTCGATGATACCCAACAAAGCTTCGTCTATGTCAAGCAAAGACATATGGCAGCCGAAACATCCAGCCAAAGAAATAGTCGCTATTCTGGGTTTTTCACTTGAATCTTTCATAGCCCTTCTTTTTCAGTTTTATGGTCGAATCTTCTTTTACCAATAGGCGTTTGATAAGCACCCTCTCGTGGTAAGATAGCCCCCACAGGACAACAAGCTACGGCTTGCTGGGCCAATTCATCGCTCATTTCCCTAGCCAATTCAGTATCAATTTGGATGGAAAGCTTAGCCCCCCTTTTCCTAAAAGCGAACAAACGCTTGCCTTCCTCATCTTTAATGAGTCTGATACAACGCTTGCATAAAATACAGCGGTTGTGGTCTTTTACTAGCTTTGGATGCGAGGCTTCCACA
>CAKZMZ010000116.1 GCA_937129345.1 uncultured Thalassovita sp.
AATATTTTTGTGCTGAAGAGGATGCTGGAATTGGTAGAACCTATTGAAACGGTATCGAAAAAGATGAAAGCAAGAGGCAAAAAAATCAGTAAGTTTTTTCAAGATTTGGGCTACCGCAACTTGGTAGAAAACAGTTCGGTTCGCTCAGATACGGTTTTGGGCATTAAAGGAAAAGCAGAAGAAATAACCGCAATAAAAAAAGCAGCTAAAAATGAAGGCTTTCTATTAGGCAATGGCTACGGTACATGGAAAAACAACAGTTTTCGCATTGCTAATTTCCCTGCTTTGCAGGATCAGGATTTTGAGGACTTGATGGAGTTTTTTAGAAATTATCAACCCTAACAAGGGTTCTAAACCCTTGTTAGGGTTAAAAATCTTCAAAATCAATCTCAAAACCCTTTTCAGGTTTACATTTATGAAATTCTAAAAAACCTTGTCTGCCACCAAACCATTCTAGCACTTCTTGCTTGGCTATTTTACTGCGCTTATGATGTAAAAAAGCATGAAAAGATGAGAAAGTCCAGTCGCTTGCCTCTCTGCAAAAACCATGATGCACTGGATTATAGTGAATATAATGGATCAATTTACTATAATAAGCCTCACATTCTACAGGCTTTAATTTGAGGTTTTTTAGAAAGAGCGCACCTTTTCGCTGATAACGTTTATTATAAGCTTGAGAATACCCATTCAAAAAGTGTTGAAACTGTAGCATCACAAATTTGTGATAATCAAACATGCCATTTTCATCAACTACCTTTGCCCCTTGCTTTCTTTCTTTTATAAGAAATTGATGATGGTTTAATAAATTCTGAGGTGAACGTATTTTTATAAGTAAATGGAAATTGTTTGGCATTAAGCAATACGCCAAAGTATCTGCTACTGGAAAAATATACTCAGCATATTTTTTCAAAAAGTATCTGAAATTTTCGTCAGTAATAAAAAGATTTTCTTTTCCATTGGCTCTGTTGTAAACATGATAGACCTTATCGGATTCAAAAAGAGGTTTCATCTTGACATATTTTTTCTTTATAACGCTAAAAAACGCTCATAAGGGCTTTAAGCCCTTATGAGCGTTTAACGCCGATAATTACTATTTTTATTATCCCTAACAAGGGTTCTAAACCCTAGGTTAAAACACACCAAAAATGAAAAAAAACGTAGGCATTTACCTTTTTAATGATGCTGAAGTCTTGGACTTTGCAGGGCCTTTTGAGGTGTTTTCTGTCAGTTCAGAGCTACAGAACCATAGCCTTTTTAATGTTTTTACTTTTGCGGAAAAATCAGGAATCGTAAAAGCGGTAAACGGTTTGCAAGTAAAACCTGATTACGATTTTAGCAACTGCCCTGACATCGATATTTTATGCATTCCGGGCGGAGATGGCAGCAATGCCGTAGTCAAAAATGAAACTGTTTTAAACTTATTAGATTCCAAAATAAAAACAGCAGAAATTACATTTTCGGTTTGCTCAGGTGCTAGGGTTTTGGCCAAACTTGGTTTATTAGATGGCTTAAATTACACCACCCACCACCAAGTGATGCCCGACTTGCAAAAATTGGCACCGACCGCTCAACTAGACAAAAACGCCCGATTTACAGATAACGGCAAAATCCTATCCGCAGGTGGAATCTCCGCAGGCATTGATCTTTCTTTATATTTGGTGGAAAAATTGTGCGGCAAGCAAGTTTCAGATACTACCCGAATTTATATGGAATATGGGGATTGGAAGAAATTAATCAAACCTAGCCCATGACTTGAGTCACGGGCTATCGAAGCCAACTATATGAAAAAAAAACATTCCATTTCTACCACCAAAAACTACCTTGCTAAATACGCCTTCCAACCAGTTAGGGAAATCCCCATATTTGCCGAAGAGGTCAAAAATATCATTGTAGTGCCATGTTATTTAGAGCCTGATTTAATAGCTACTTTAGATAGTTTATGGAAATGTGATGAACCCAGCTATCCAACGCTTGTGGTAGCTGTCATCAATAATTCTGCAAAAGCATCAGAAGAAGCTAAAGCTTTTAACAAGCAAACTTATGAAGCGGCCCTACAGTGGGTCGAAAGACATCCAAGCAAAAAGCTTTTTTTCCATTGTCTTTTAGAAACCGAACTACCGCCCAAACACGCGGGTGTCGGACTGGCCCGCAAAATTGGTATGGATGCAGCACTTAATTACTTTTCTCAGATAGAGCATAATGGGTTTATTACCTGTTTAGATGCAGATTGTACTGTACAACCCAATTATCTAACTGAATTGGAGAAAACAGCTCTCAATACACATGTTGGCGCTGCTACCATTTCTTATAGACACTTATACGAGACCTTAAAAGACAAACAAGCCAAAGAAGGCATCATCCATTACGAGTTATTTTTGCGCTATTACATCCTAGCACTGCGCTTTGCCAACTATCCCTTTGCCATGCATACCATCGGTTCCAGCATGGCTTGCCGCGCCGAAGCTTACGCCAATCATGGCGGCATGAACCGCAGAAAAGCGGGGGAGGATTTTTACTTCTTGCACAAACTAGCTCCCCACGAAAACTTTATTCACCTGAACAAAACCTTTGTTTTTCCTTCTTCACGCACTTCTTTTAGAGTGCCTTTTGGTACGGGTAAGGCGCAAAAAGAATGGTTGGCAGGCCAGTCGAAAATTGCGCAAACCTATGGGCCTGTAATCTTTAAGGAACTAAAAATTTTTATTAATGCCATAGAAAAACATCTAACAGAAGGTATCAAAATTGATGTGCCTAAATCTATTTCAGAATTTCTATCCCAACAAAACTTTGAGCAGGAACTATTACGCATAAAGCAAGGTACAAACAGTAAAACCCAAGCCAAGACCCAATTTTACCAATGGTTCGACGGTTTCAAAGTGTTGAAAATGGTGCATTTCTTAAGGGACAATCATTACGATAACATTCCATTAAAAAAAGCAGCCCAAACACTTTTGGGCTGGCTTAATCCTGAAATCGAAATACCTTCTGAAACTGCTGATTTATTAGAAGTTTTTAGGGAAACAGATGATTCCAATTAGCAAAGCACTTTGAACTATTTTCTAAATTAACCTAGTATCCCATAGCCGCAGCATCGCCAGTTCGTGTAATATCAGCCGCACCTTCGTAACTGCCATCTGGCCTTACTAAAATTGCTTCTGTTCTACCCAACTGAGGAAAAATACGTAAAGCATGTCCTTTGCTTTCAAGTGCCTGCATGGAAACACTATCAATAGCGCCTTCTTCAATTACAATTCTATCGGGTAGCCATTGGGAATGTACTTTTTTGGCATTTACCGCCTCTTGCATAGTCATTCCAAAATCAATCACATTTACAATATTTTCATAGATGACATTGATGATGGTAGAACCACCGGGTGTACCCAAAACCATAAACAATTTCCCATTTTTCTCTACTATAGTTGGACTCATACTGCTCAACATTCTTTTGCCAGGAGCAATGGCATTGGCTTCACCGCCGATCAACCCAAAAATATTAGGAAAGCCAGGTTTGAGACTAAAATTGTTCATTTCATTGTTCAAAAAGAAGCCTGCACCATCTACCATTACTTTATTGCCAAAGTAAGCCACCAATGTAGTGGTAATCGACACAGCATTGCCTTCTTTATCTACAATAGAAAAGTGGGTGGTTTCTAAACTTTCTATACGGTCTACCTCGCCTGCCTTTATTTCTTGTGAGGGCGTTGCTTTAGTTAAATCTATGCTGCTATTTCTATTGGCTATGTATGCATCATCCAACAACATATCGATAGGCACCTCATAATAATCTAAATCGCCCATGTGCTCTGCACGATCGGCATAGGCCCTTCTTTGTAGCTCTGTCATTAGGTGTATGGTCTCAGCGGTATTATGTCCCATACTTTTTAAATCATAAGCATTAGACCCTTTAAGAAGCTGTACAATAATGATTCCCCCACTAGAAGATGGTGGCATGGAAACTATGTTAAAACTATCTCTATAAGCACCTTCAATAGCCTCTCTCCAAACCGATTGGTAATTGGCTAAATCTTCATGGGTTATAATACCTCCACCCTCTTGCATTTCCTCTACAATCAAATCGGCTGTTTTTCCCTTGTAAAAACCATCTTTGCCCTGGTCTCTAATTCTTTTAAGCGTTTCGGCCAAATCTTTTTGTACGAGGATTTCGCCTGCTTGCCACAAAGAATCTTTAATAAGTACCATATCTGCCTCATTCCATTCTTTAAAATTTTCCATGGCATTGTTAAACGTACTCACATCGTAATCGGTAGTAGCAAAACCATTTTCTGCAAGATTAATAGCAGGTTGTATCAAATCTTTAAATGACAGCTTACTAAACTTTTGATGCACTTGCTCCATACCATCAACTGTCCCAGGTGTACAAGCTGCCAAATGCCCGTACAAAGCTTTTTGGTTCATCACCGAATCGTTTTCATCAATAAACATATCTCTCGATGCTGCTGCAGGTGCGGTTTCTCTAAAATCCAAAGCACCTTTTTCGCCCTCACTGGTTCTGTAAACCATATAGCCACCACCACCAATGTTGCCTGCTTTAGGTAGTACCACTGCCAAAGCATATTTTACTGCAATGGCGGCATCGAAAGCATTACCTCCTTTCTTGAGAATATCCAAACCGATTTGGGTCGCTATGGGATGTGCTGTAACCACCATACCATTGGCGGCCACCTCTCCTTCATTTGGCTTTTTGGGCAAGGTTACTTCTCTTAAAGCAACTTCATTTTTAACTGTGTTTTCTTGCTGACAGGCATAAAAAACAATAAGGCTTGAGCCTAATAGTAGTAACTTTTTGATATTGATTATTTTGTAGGGGTCAATCATGAGTTTTGGGCAAAATGCGCAACTTTTTAGTGGTATTAAAAGCCCCTAAAGTAATACAGCAGAAGCTATTTCTAACTATACTAAAATGATTTTATAGTGTCATCCCTCTGGGATTTTTACGTTTTATCGCCCTTAATCTACTAATAATTGTATCATCCCTACCCGGGATTTTTTAGAAATGTATAGTAAGTTAGAAGCTATTTTCACAATATTCATTTTTTTAATCTGATATTGATGCATTTATCAAAAAGTAATTACTCAGGTAGGTATAAAGAACCTCGAAGAGGTGCTATTATAATAGCATGCATCATAAGTGTATTAATAAAACCCCGCAGGGGTGATATAGTATGAATGATTCGGTCTGGAAAATCCAGTTCGGGCGACATTAAATAGATAGAAACTCTTTAAAAATAGGCATGGAAGCTATTTTATAATTTCATCCCTTCCGGGATTGTACCTGAGTAGTCACATCAAAAAGTTTCCCAGAAGCTTTTCTAGCTCGTACTCATAATACCATCTACTTTCACAGGCTAGTTTTTCTTTTTTAACATGAAAACATAATTAGCTTTATAACCTGACCTTAACTGTTTTAAATAAACCATAAGTAATGATGCTCAATACTAAAAGGCCGAAAAACATTATTGACAAGCTCAATACCGTAAAAGACCTAACTAATGCCAAACGTTTAATTACCGTATGCAATGAGGTTATTGCTGAAATTCCAAAAACTATAGATGATGGATATTTTTGTGAAAAACTAGGGGAAACTCGACCCTACTGACTTAAAAAGGAGGTGGGAAGAATTTAATAAGACCAGAGATAGTTATGACCTCCCCGATGTAAAAGACTCAGGTGAAGCATTAAAAGCCAATATAAAAGAAGTGATTTCTTTATTGGGTAAACAATTGAAAAAGCAATTAAATTTAGTTCTTAAGAATATCAGCCAAATACTCAGCCACATAAACAGCCCCTTCCATATAGCCACCATAGTGCGGCGAGGTTTCTGTATTGGCAAAGTATAGTTTTTCAATAACAGGCTCTTGGTAAATAGGATGCCCATTATTCTGATGTGGCACCAACCCTATTGGCTTTTTATTTCCTGTAAAGTCTTCTTGTTGCCAAACTGTTTCGTGGTATCCAGTAAATCGTACGCCTTCTTCTCCAAAAACTTCTTGCAATTGTTGTATTACCGCTTCTTTTCTTGTCGCCGCATTTGTATGGTTAAATTGGGGATGCATAAAGCCACACAAAGCAAAATGTGCATTGTCTCTATCACTATGGTCGTAAAACTCTATGATAGGCCCACCATTGCTAAAAAGTGTTGTAGGTAATCCCTTTTCTTGCCAAAAAGGAGTTTGGTAAGTTACTGCCAACTTAATGGAATCTTCCATCCAAGTGTGGGTTTGCTGCATGACTTCTCGCAAATCTTGTGATAAATCCGGCGTAATAAGTATTTGCTCCGCGAAAAGTTTCGGGGGAGCAGCCCAAACCAATTTCTCAAATTCAAATTCCTCTTTATCGGTAGCCACCTTCATCTCATGCTCCGCTATCTCTATCGTATTTACCGCTTGTTCCAGAAGAATATCTGCTGTATTGATGCTTTTGGCTAAAGCTTGGATGATTTGAGAAGTACCCCCTGCTACTCGGTAACTAGGTTCTTGTGATGGTAAAGCTACTTTTTGTACGGCTGCATGCAGTTTTTGCTGGTATAGAAATGTATTTTGCATCCGCTGCTGATAGGGCGCTAAGCCTAACTCTTTAAGCAACCTCCAAAGAAATTCATGCTTTGGGGCAAACCAAGTGGCACCCATTTCTAAAGGGGTTTCATCCGCAATTAAAGTATGAATGCGCCCTCCTATTCTGTTTCTAGCTTCCAAAATTTTAAAAGCCTTTCCTGCTTGTTGTAGGCGATACCCCAACAATAAACCTGATAATCCTGCTCCAACAATGCCAATCATAGTTTTTGTTTTTCTATTAAACCAAGTCAAGCAATCTTGTTCTAAAAAACTTCAAAAGTTAAAGGTAAGCCATAACTCTATGGGCATTTTCCTATCTTTGGTTCTTATAAAGGCCATAATACATTAAGTACCAATCTCTAACATCTAAAACCCAATATATAAAATGAAACTCTGGCAGAAAGACAGCAGCATCGATAAAAAAATTGAAACCTTTACCATAGGTAGAGATGCCGAACTAGATCTCCACCTCGCCCCTTTTGATGTGTTGGGTTCCATCGCCCACATTACCATGCTGGAAAGCATCGATTTGTTAGGAAAAGAAGAATTAGAGGTATTGACCAAAGCATTGCGACAGATTTACAGCGAAATTGAGCAAGGCGAATTTGAAATTGAAGATGGTGTGGAGGATGTACATTCCCAAGTAGAAAAGATGTTGACAGAACGCTTGGGCGAGGCTGGTAAAAAAATACACAGTGGGCGCTCTCGTAATGATCAGGTTTTGTTGGATTTGCGCCTATTTATTAGAGAAGAAATTAGGCAGTTGACTGTGGGAATTGAAAAGCTATTTAACAGACTGATTGCTTTGAGCGAGCAATACGAAGATATTCTGATTCCAGGTTACACGCATTTTCAAGTGGCTATGCCTTCTTCTTTTGGCTTGTGGTTTGGTGCCTATGCAGAAAGTTTAGCCGATGATTTATTACTACTACAAGCAGCTTACCGCATTACCAACCAAAACCCTTTGGGTTCTGCCGCTGGTTATGGCTCATCCTTCCCCCTCAACCGTACTATGACCACCGATTTATTA
>CAKZMZ010000117.1 GCA_937129345.1 uncultured Thalassovita sp.
GTAGGGTGTTTTCCCTTTCTTCCTTCATAGATAATGCCTTCTCCCTTATCATTTGAAATATATCGTTATCCAATACCCTTTCCTCACTTTTAGCAGCAAGTTTTTCGGTGTAGAGCGGCTTGTCCCATTTGTCAAATTCATTGGCCTCCACTTCATCCCAAGGCAATGCATAATCTAATTCGCTCTCTCCTACTTCTAGATGGTCGTAAATGTCAGGTAATAAAACATCTGGCGTAACACCTTTCCATTGAGTAGACTTACCCGTAATTCTATAAAACTTTTGAATGGTCAGCTTTAATGAGCCTAGCGGTTTTAAATCATTGTATCTAGAAGAAAGGTAATTATCCAGCTCTAAAAACTGCTGTACTGTACCTTTTCCAAAAGAGGAAGAACTTCCCACAATTACCGCTCTTTCATAATCTTGTAAAGCGGCTGCCAATATCTCTGAAGCCGAAGCACTGATTTTATTGACCATCACTACAAGTGGCCCATCATAAACTACATCTGAATCTGTATCTCTATAAACTACTGGTTTGGCCACTTTACTCCTTACCTGTACTATTGGGCCTTTTTCTATAAAAAGACCGCTCATATCTACAGCATCCTTAAGGGAACCACCACCGTTGGATCTTAAATCTAATATTACGCCATCTACTTGCTTTTCTTTGAGCTTTAGCAGTTCTTTCTTAACATCTTTTGCTGAACTCCTACCGCCTCTTCGCTGAAAATCTGCATAAAAACTTGGTAATAGAATATATCCAACCCTACTTCCAGTCAGTTCATTTTCTATAACTGTAGACTTTGCGTAAGATTCTTCCAAAATCACCACATCACGTATAATAGGGATTTCCACAATTCTACCGTCGGGCTTTTTTACTGTTAGCCTCACTTCGGTGCCTTTTTTTCCTCTAATGAGTGTAACAGCATCTTTAATTGGCATATTGTTGATAGAGACTGCCTCTTCTTCTCCTTGTGCTACTTTAAGAATAATATCTTCTTCTTTTAAGTCTCCCTGTTTCCAAGAAGCGCTACCCGGCACTATCCTACTTACTTTTATCTTTCCGTCATCAGTAATCAGCTGCGCGCCAATTCCTTCTAACCTGCCCGACATTTGTATGTCAAACTCTTCTTTTTCATAAGGTGGATAAAACTCTGTATGTGGGCCGTAAATACTTAAAATAGCATTGATGTAATCGGCTAATTTATCCTCATTGTCTTGTTTTTGTAGGCGGTCAAAATAGTTATTATAAGTCTTTTTAACCTCGTTGCGTACCTCAATTTCAATCTCTTTATCGGTTTTTGGTGTGTATTCTTCGCCTTTCTCTTTAGCCTCGGCGATTTTTTTCTCCTTTCTTTCTTGCTTGTTATGATATCTTACTAATGCCAGGTACTCCAAATATTTTTCCCATTGTTGCTTAAGCTGTTTCTTATTAGTAGCATAATCTCTTTTATCGGCATCCAACTCAATCGACTCTACATCGCTAAAATCAAATGGCTTATCCAAAATCTTCTCACAATAATCCTTGGCTTCAGCTACTCTTTCTTTCCAAGTTACGATAGATACCTGCAGCAGTTCATTATTGGCTCCTTTTATATCGTCGTCTATCTTGGTATCATAGGCTTTAAACTTTTTGATATCGTCTTTTATGAAGAGCCGCTTTCCGGGATCTAGTTTTTCTAAATAAGCCACAAAAGCCTTTTTAGAAACATCATCGTCTAAATCGAGCTGATTGAAGTGAGCTCTTTCCAGTAGACCTTGAAAAATGATTTCTTTCAAAATGGCATCCTTGCTTTTATCGTCTAGGTCTGCCTGAAAGAAGGAGAAACTGAAAAGGGTAATAAGGATGGTAGAAACGAATGCAATGAGGATGTTTCTTTTCATAATAATGCTGGTGTTGATGTATGTTTTATTAAGACTGAAATCTTTTAATGGATAGTTCAGCTTCAGTTATTATTGGAGTTAGTGCTTGATTATCCACATCATCAAACGATTATTTTTAGCTAAAAAAATGCGGATTCTTCTATCTATTATTAAAATGTAAACCATTAATATGCTTAAATATCAAGTATGCTTAAGTCAAGTTTTAGCCGATTTTAAAATGATAACGGCTTGCATAAAGTCAATGTTTGTCGTTCTGTAACGATAAAAAGTACCTATAAGGTTTCGGTTACTAGAGTAGCAGTTGAAGTGCTTAAAAAAATAAACTTAAAAAAAGCCTGAAAGTTTTATAAACGATCAGGCTTCTGTATTTGTACTTTTTTTCTTTCTGCCAGAAGATTTCTTCTTTTTATCAGGGGCTTTTTCTATAATTTCTATGCAGTCTTCATAGGTAAGCTTCTCGGCTTCAGTACCTTTAGGTATTTTAAAGTTTTTCTTTTTGTAAGATATGTAGGGCCCCCACCTACCATTGAGTACTTTCAAGTCAGCATCTTGTTCAAATTCTTGAATCAGTTTTTTTGCATCTGCTTCTCTTTTTGCCTTGATCAGCTCTATAGACGTAGCCTCATCTACTGTATGTGGATCATGCACCTTACCTAAAGATACAAATTTGCCATCATGTCTGATGTAAGGGCCAAACCTACCAATGGCCGCGACAATTTTCTTACCTTCAAATTCGCCTACATCTCTTGGTAGCTTAAATAATTCAAGGGCTTCTTCAAGTGAAATCTTATCGAGGTATTGGCCTTTTCTCAATGAGGCATACTGTGGTTTTTCCTCATCTTCTTGTGTACCGATTTGTACGTAAGGGCCATATTTCCCTATTTTGGCAAATACTTCTTTGCCGCTTTCAGGGTGTTCGCCGAGCTTACGCGTGGTGCCCGCATCTCCCCTAGTAAGATTTTTCTCCGCTTCTTCTACCGTTGAGTGGAAACCACTGTAGAAGGAATCAATCATATCGTTCCAAATCATTTTGCCGTGGGCGATGGAGTCAAACTGTTCCTCAACCTTGGCTGTAAATGAATAATCTACGATGCTTGGAAAGAAATTCACCAAAAAATCATTAACTACCATGCCTGTGTTGGTAGGGAAAAGCTTGTTCTTATCGGCACCGGTAATTTCGGTATTTATCTTTTCCTCCAACTTACCTTTGGCAAGCATCAATTCTACATATTTTCTTTCAGTGCCTTCCCTAGATTCTTTAAGTACGTAATTCCTTTTCTGAATGGTAGAAATGGTAGGCGCATAAGTAGAAGGTCTGCCTATGCCCTTCTCTTCCAATTTCTTTACCAGGCTCGCTTCTGTAAACCTTGCCGGAGGTCTTGAAAAACGCTCTGTAGCCAAAATATGATTGAGTGGTAACTCTTGACCTTCGTTAAGCGGTGGCAACATGCCTTGTTCCACTTCTGAAGGTTCTTCGTCCTCATCATCTGTAGATTCTATATATACCTTTAAGAAACCGTCAAACTTAATGACTTCGCCAGTGGCCGTAAACTTTTCTTCTCTAGTGGTTATGTCTATGGTGGCCGTAGTTTTTTCTAGCTTGGCATTGGCCATTTGCGAGGCTATAGCGCGCTTCCAAATCAGTTCGTAAAGTCTTACATCATTTCTATCTCCCTTAATATTATGGGTAGAGAAATTGGTTGGTCTAATGGCTTCGTGTGCTTCTTGTGCGGATGAAGACTTGGTCTTAAACTGCCTATTTTCCACATAGTCCTTACCGAATTGCTCTGAAATTTCTTTTGCTGCATTTCCTCTAGCTTCTTCAGAGAGGTTTACCGAGTCGGTACGCATATAAGTGATGTGGCCAGCTTCATATAACTTTTGGGCCACTGCCATAGTTTGCGATACTGAAAAATAAAGTTTTCTACTAGCCTCTTGCTGCAAAGTAGAGGTGGTAAAAGGCGCTGCTGGAGATTTTTTACCAGGCCTGGTCTCTAACTTGCCAATAGAAAAGGTGGCATCCTTACACTGTTCTAAAAATGCTTGAGCTTCTTCTTTGGTACCAAATCTTTTGTTTAGATCAGCCTTTAATACCTTGCCTTTACCCAAATCGAACAGGGCATTTACCTTGTAGGCACTCACAGGCTCAAAAGCATCGATTTCTCGCTCGCGCTCAACAACCAGCCTTACTGCAACCGACTGTACCCTACCTGCCGAGAGGCCTGCTTTTATTTTCTTCCACAGTACGGGCGAGAGTTCAAAGCCTACCAATCTGTCGAGTACCCTTCTTGCTTGTTGGGCGTTCACAAGGTTTACATCTATGTTACGCGGGCTTCCTATGGCATTAAGGATCGCATTTTTTGTAATTTCCCTAAAAACTATCCGCTTTGTGTTGTCATCTTTAAGTTTCAGCGCTTCTTTTAAATGCCAAGAAATGGCCTCACCTTCGCGATCATCGTCAGTGGCCAACCACACGGTCTCCGCATCTTTCACCAACTTTTTTAGCTCAGAAACCACTTGTTTTTTATCGGGAGACACTACATACTCTGGCTGAAAACCGTTATCTACATCAATGGCGCCGTTGCCCTTAGGTAAATCTCTCACATGACCGTAGCTAGATTTTACCAAGTAATCTTTACCTAAATATTTTTCAATTGTTTTTGCTTTTGCTGGAGATTCTACAATGACCAGGTTCTTAGGCATAATATATCTTTAAATTTTTAATGAATTACTACGAAGAACTAAATGACTAAATAAATTATTTAAAAAAAATCAAAAAATTTAATTCCTCTCTTCCTCGGTGCCAAACCTCTTATTAAAATAATTTTTGCTGATTGTGTTCAAGCTTTACCGAAATGTGCACAATTATAATACTTAAATTATTATTTAAGGTAGACAAACATATTAAAATCGAAAATGTTAATTGTATGAAGCGAATATTCGCTGATTTGAACAACAATCTTTATATTCGCCATAATGGAAAATTTCAAAACTAAATTTGGATAATCAATGACAAAAACAGCGGAATTACACATTGACGGCAAGGTGTACGAACTTCCTGTTCTAGAAGGTACGGAAGGAGAAAAAGCTATAGACATTTCTAAGCTGAGAGCCCAAACAGGCCACATTACTCTAGATATCGGTTTTAAAAATACTGGATCGACCAAAAGTTCTATCACTTTTTTAGATGGTGAGCAAGGTATTTTAAGACATAGAGGGTACAGTATAGAAGATTTATGTGATAAAGCCGATTTTTTACAAGTAGCCCACTTGTTGATCTATGGAGAATACCCCACGGGAGAGACCTACGATAAATTTAAAAATACCATAACTTACCACACATTGGTGCACGAAGATATGCGCAAAATCTTCGATGGCTTTCCTGCTTCGGCGCATCCAATGGGTGTATTATCCTCATTAGTTACCTCACTAACAGCTTTTTATCCAGAATCTTTGGACCCTACTACTGCACCTGAGGGCGTAGATTTAACCATTGTAAGACTTTTGGCAAAATTGCCGACCATAGCAGCATGGTCTTACAAAAATGAAATGGGGCATCCACTAAATTATCCAAATAACAATTTAGATTATGTCTCTAACTTTTTACAAATGATGTTCGGGCTCAGAACCGAAACTTACGAGATAAATCCGATTGTAAGAGATGCGCTAAATAAATTATTGATACTGCACGCAGACCATGAACAAAACTGTTCTGCAGCAACGGTAAGAGTGGTGGGTTCTTCTCAAGCGAGTTTGTACGCTTCGGTGTCTGCTGGTATTAATGCACTTTGGGGCCGCTTACACGGAGGTGCCAACCAAGCAGTGATCGAGATGTTGGAAAACATAATGGAAGATGGCGGAGATGTAGAGAAATACATTGCAAAAGCCAAGGATAAGAACGATCCTTTTAGATTGATGGGCTTTGGACACAGAGTTTATAAAAATTTTGATCCTAGGGCTAGAATCATCAAAAAATCTTGCGACGAGGTACTAGAAAGTCTTGGCATAAATGATCCTACGCTAGAAATTGCCAAAAAACTTGAAGAGGCCGCCTTAAAAGACGATTACTTTGTTGACAGAAAGTTATTTCCTAATGTAGATTTCTACTCGGGCATTATTTACCGTGCGATCGGCATTCCTACGGAGATGTTTACGGTAATGTTCGCACTTGGTAGACTTCCCGGCTGGATCGCACAATGGAAAGAAATGCGCGAAGAAGGACAACCTATCGGCAGGCCAAGACAATTATATGTGGGTGAAAACCACAGGCCTTTGTAAGATTTTAATCTGCCAAAAGCAATTAAGCCGACTAAAGAGTCGGCTTTTTTTATGTATGTCCTTTATATGAACATAGGGTGAATCCTCCATTAAATTTTGAGCTATATTTTATACATCAGTCTCCTGAGATTACCTTTAATCAAAAATCATAAAATGGAAACTTCAAAAACCATAGCAAGGCAAATTTTGGATGTCTATGAAAAACACGGCAAGGAATCTTACGGAGAAAACATCACTCAAACAGAACATGCACTGCAAACGGCACTATTGGCAAAAAAGGAGGGTTTTGATAACGAGGTCATTATAGCAGCTTTGCTTCACGATATCGGGCACTTAATTGTAAACCAACCCGAAGCTCTAATGGATGAGAACCTTGGCGCCATAGACCATGAAACCATTGGTGCGCTTTTTCTCAAAGAGAAAGGCTTTAGTGATAAGGTATGCGAATTGGTAAAAGGACATGTAGCAGGCAAACGCTATCTCACCTATAAAAACCCTGATTATTACAAAGCACTATCAGATGCCAGTAAAAAAACATTGCTGCATCAAGGTGGTAAAATGGATAAAGACGAAGCCCTTGCTTTTGAACAATCGCCCTACTTTGAGCTAAGCTTAAAAATGCGAGAATGGGATGATAAAGGCAAGATAGAAGGCACAAATTTGCCCAAAATGCAAGATTTTACAACTATTATTGAAGAACACCTACTAGCCTAGTTATGGTAAAAAGCAGGACACTGAATTCTATCTTTGCTCCTGATTTTGAAAGGCTCAAAAATCAAGGAGATTTCATGCGAGCCGCCAGACTGCCCGGCCAATCTCGAAACATTCAAATCATAGCTGTAACCTATCCATAATGAGCTCAACTGAATGCCTAACAAGCCCGAGAGTGCATCTCGGCTCATATTGTCTTCGGCATCTTGCTGCAAAGGAATGCCCCTATACCACAAACCAACAACCAAAGGTTCGTAAAAGAAATTGACGCCCACATCCAACTGATCAAAAATAGATTGCTGCTGGTATAAAAATGAGGGCGAGAGAAACATTCTCGGGTAGCCATAAGGGTTTACAGGAATTTTTGCCCCTCCTTGCACGGCAATTCGCAGAGGTATAGACATGTTGCCCACCTCGGTTTGGCGTTCAGGTTGGTTGATGTGGAACAGCGAAACCCCACCCCAAAAAATGGAATTGTATGCCATAATGCCCGTGCCTACATCTACAAAACCCGCATTAAAATCTGAAAGGTTTTCATTAGAGGCATTGGTATTGTTATCTATTTGATCGCCAAACACCAAATCGGTGTAAGCTGCATTTCTTTGGATGTATCCAGCCTGCAGTCCCATTCTCATGTTCCATTTGCTACTTAATTTTACATTGTAAGCATAAGAAACTGCCACATGGTTAGATTGCATAGAAAGCCCTCCCGAGCGGTCGTTCATCACATAAAG
>CAKZMZ010000118.1 GCA_937129345.1 uncultured Thalassovita sp.
CGTATTAACCATCAATGCTAAAGGATCTTCTGCTGCAGGAGAATATGCGCATCTAAAGGCTATTGTAAATGGCGTACAGATTGGAGCGACTTACACTACGGGTTCTTACCAACTTTATCAATTTCCATTAAATATAAATACAGGACAACCCATTACTGTAAAAGTTGTGTTTGATAACGATGCCGTGGTAGATGGCCAAGACCGCAACCTTTATGTACAAAGTATAGATATTGGCGAAACGGAAATTATAGCATCTTCTGAAAATGTAATCTACCAAAGAAAAGACGGTAGTATCATTCCCTACAATGGCATAATGCCTTGGTCTGGAGATTTGATTTTTGAGATGGAAGCGCAAACTAATGTATGTGAAGGGGATATCACATTATCATCACAAGCCGAGGTAGACGCTTTTAACTGCACTGAGGTAACGGGTTCTCTAACTATCTCCGGTAGCGATATTATCAATTTACAAGCATTGAGTGTTTTACAAACTATTGGAGGTGGGCTTTACATAGAAAACAATAATTTGCTCGGCAGCCTTGATGGTTTGCAAGTGCAAGGTGTTCTTTCTGATATTGGTCTAAGCAACAATAGTAAACTCTTAAATATAGATGCTTTAAAAGCTATTGAAGGTGTTGGCTTATCCTTAACAATTTCTCAAAATCCTTTACTTACAGACATAAATGCCTTTGCTCAAATTAAGAGTGTGCGATTTGTAACAATCTCTCAAAATGAAGCATTGCAAAATGTAGATGGCTTGCGGTCACTTACAAATGTTAGGGGAATTGTTATAAAAGATAATGCTGCATTAATGCATATTAATGGGCTTAGCAGTTTAGTAGAAGTTGAATTTGGTGGTGAAGTTACAGGTAATACTAGCCTTACAAATTTTTGTGGATTGTACAACTTGGTAGCAACGGGAAACCGAACCCTACTCATTGAGAACAATGCTATAAACCCAAGTTTTGATGAAATTTTAAGCAATGGATTGTGTGAACAAGATTCCTATGTTTTTGTGAATGCCAAAGGAAGCAATGCAGGCGGACAGTATGCAAGTTTTAAAGTTTATATAAACGATCAACTGGTAGGAGAAAGCTATACAACAGCTGCTTATGAAACATATCAATTTGGATATTCATTTGTTGATGGAGCACAAATAAAAGTGAGATTTGATAATGATGCTGTGATCAACGGTCAAGACCGCAACCTATATGTGCAAAGTATAGAAATAGGTGGGGTTGAAATGCCAGCATCTCCTGAAAATATAATCTACCAAAGAAAAGATGGTAGCATTATACCTTATAATGGCGTAATGCCTTGGTCTGGTGATTTGATATTTGAGATTGAGGCCATTCCTCAGGTATGCGAAGGTGATTTTACTTTAAATACCCAAGCCGAAGTAGATGCCTTTAACTGTACGGAGGTAACAGGAAACCTAATAATAAGTGGTGGCGACATTACCAATTTGGATGGGCTTTCAGAATTGAGGCGAGTTGGCAAAGATCTAAGGATTTTAAATAACCCAATTCTAAAGAATATTCTTGGGCTCTCCTCATTAGCATCCATAAAATACAATTTAGAAATTGAGTTTAATGAGGCACTAGAGAGTTTAGAAGGCTTGGATGCCTTAAAAGAATGTAAGTATTTAAATATTATAGGTAATTCAAACCTTAAAAACCTAACTGGCTTAGGAGGTATCGAACTGCTGTGGAATGTAGCTATAGTAGACAACGAAAACTTAGAAAGTACACTAGGCTTATCTTCTCTAAAAACCATTGATGATATTCTCTACGTAGAAGGTAACCCAGCGCTTGTGGCATTAAATGGTTTTGGTTCAATGTCAAAACTGCCATTTAATATAACAATAAGGTACAATGCCAATCTTAATGATATTAGTTTTTTAAGTAAATTGGAGTTCATTGAACTTTTAAAAATCCAAAACAATGGAGCTCTTCAGAATCTGGATTTCTTAGCTTCACTCTCAACCGCTATGGATATTGAGATAAGTGGTAACCCCAACCTTCTCAATGTTGATGGGCTTAGCAATTTAACAGCTGTCAATAATGATTTTAAACTTTTTGATAATGAAAACCTAGTGAGCTGCTGTGGCATTTATCCTTTTATAAGTGCTGGCGGAGCAACGGCCAATACTATAATAGAAAATAACGGTGCCGGATGTACAGCTGCCGATATTTTAGCCAATGGGCCATGTTCATCTGAAACCACTTTAACTGTAAATGTAAAAGGCTCTCAAGCAGGTGGGCAATATGCTCATTACAAAGTGTATGTTAATAATGATATAGTAGGGGATGTCTATACAACATCTACCTATGAGGCACATCAATACAGCGGACTCGGTTTAGATGCAAATGATATCAGCAATATTGAAATCACTTTTGATAACGATGCTGTAATAAACGGACAAGACCGCAATCTGTATGTACAAAGCATAAAAATAGGAGACAGGGAAATACCTGCCACTCCAAAAAATGTAACATATAGAAGAACCAATGGAAGCATTATTCCTTACAGTGGGATAATGCCATGGTCTGGGGATTTGATTTTTGACATTGGAGTAGAATCCTCTGCATCTGCTAGAATGGGCGACCTCAACAATGAATTGACGAGCCATAGTTATACAACTGAACCAGAGTTTACAATTTACCCCAACCCAAGTAATGGGATTTTTAATGTAGATGTCGGTAATCTTGATGCAGCTATGTTAAATATAGAGGTAATTGATCAAACGGGTAGGTCGGTTTTTAACAAGCAGATAGAAAGTGTACAAAATCAGGCTTTAGAAATGAATTTGTATTCTTTACCAAATGGGATTTATTTTTTGAGAGTTTCAGCGGATACTTTTATGAAAGTACAAAGGATTGTTAAAAACTAAATTTAAGTTTAACCAATAATAAAATAATTTTCCATTAAGAACAGAATCAATAACAGATTTACTTTAGCCCACGAATTAACTCGTGGGCTAATTTTGTATAAAGCGAACTTACTCCTTCTTAGTATTCTGCTCTGCAAAAACCCTTTTTAGCAAATCAGTTGCCCTAGCGGCTGGGTTTTCTCTAATGTTGGCTTCTTCTTGGGCAATAAGCACAAAAAGGCCGTCTACGGCTTTTTGAGTCGCAAAATTGGTTAAATCAGGGTTGGCCTTCTCCACAAATGGCACTTTGTTGTACCTCTCTACAAGGTCACCATAAAACTTGGTGGCATTCACTTTTTGTAGGGCAGTTTCCATAACTGGAGTAAACTTATTGATCAATTCCTGCTCAGTTGTTCTTTTAAGATAATTGGTCGCTGCATTTTCTTCTCCCTTCAAAATGTTAAAAGCATCTTGTATGGTCATGGCTTTGATGGCATTTACGAAAATGGGCTTTGCTTCTTTAGCCGCTTCTTCCGCTCCTCGATTAAGCGTAGTTACAAACTTGTCTACCTCATTGCCCAAACCGATATCTCTCAATGTATTGGCTACTTTTTGAGCATCGGGAGGAAAGGGTATTTTAATTTTGGAGTTTCCTAAAAAACCATCCAAAGCAGAAGCTTGGTTGGCTCCTTTGCTAATACCTTGAATCAAAGCCTCTTTTAAGCCAGAAGCCGCTTCGCCAGAAGTTAAGGGTGCTGATTGGTTGAGTGCTTCATTAAGAGCTCCTACCGTTTGGCTTAACTGCTGGCTGGTACAACTGAAAATAAGGATTGTTAAAGAAAGATATAGAAATCTAATTTTCATGCTTTTAGAGTAATAGTTAAAAAAAGTGGTGCAATAATAAGGGAAAGAAGGCGAACCTCATAAAGGTTAATTCGCAAGAGTTTCTATTTACAGCTTTGGCAATTTTCAGGTAAAGCGGATATATGACGATTTGCATAGCGGAGCATGATTATTTATGAAATTTTATTAGTTTGTTCTACTTTTAGAGGGTAAAATTTAAAGAATAATACACTGCAAGGTGCATGAACACAGGTTATTGATAAGTGAATAATTTTGTTGTGTACTAAAAAGTATAATCGGCTAAAGTAAGTTATTCTGAAAGTGAAAATTAGCTATCTGTTTATTCGTTGCTTCATGTATTTGTTTAGTTTCTGCCGATGCACAGATAAATAGTAAAATTGCTTACCATAATTTTTGAGACATTACCAAAATTTTATAATAAAACCCTTCTCCTAAACACGAAAAAATGGATTGTAAAAATTGTGGTCATACGGTAGATGGTAATTTCTGCAGCAACTGTGGGCAAAGTACAAAAGTTGGTAGAATTAACTTTACCAATTTTATTGATGAAACATCTCAAAGTTTATTTCAAGTCAATAAAGGATTCTTTTATACAATGAAAGAATTAACCTTACGACCAGGAAATGGCCTCAAAGAATTTCTAGATGGAAAACGGAAATATTATTTTAAACCAATTGCTTATGCACTCACCCTTTCATCCATATATTTTCTCATATCTAAAACCACGAGTCAAAATACATGGTTGGCAGATTTAATTTCAGGGTGGATGATTGGGGCAACAGAGAAATCATCAGAAGCTGAGCTTCCTAAGGTCGTTACCTGGTTATCTAAAAACTTTGCCTATACAAATATACTTTTGATTCCTTTGTTTTCTTTAGCCTCCTATTTGTCATTTTTTAAACATAGAAAAAATTATTTAGAGCATGTTGTTTTGAATGCTTATTTAACAGGGCATCAATCACTTTTTTATTCACTCTTTACCGTAATAGGTGTAGTTATTAAAAACGATATTATTTCTATGATTTCGTTTTCAACAACGATTTTATACACTATTTGGGTTTACTGGCAAGTGTTCTCGGAAGGTAATAGAGCAATAAACATTTTACGTTCTATACTTACTTATTTTTTGTACTTAATTTTTAGCTTCTTACTTTTATTGGTTTTGGTAGGAATCACAGGATAATAAAATGCTGAACATTTAGTGCAAAATACATAAGTTGTGCGCCTTGTACTAATCTTAGTAACTAAAAACAAATTGAAAATGAAAGACCTAACTAATTTAATCTTAATTGCATCTCTGCTACTGTTCGTGGGTTGTGGAGATAATAACAAAAAAAGTAACATGGCAGAAGAAGAAAAGGAAACCAGTGTTTGGGAAGTAGATTTCTTTGATGACTTTGATAAGTTTGATGAAGAAAACTGGCAAGACCAACGTATTTGGGTCAATAATGAAAACCATTGCTACGTACCAGATGGCGAATTTAATACCAGAGAAGTGAGCGATGGTACTTTAAAGATAAGGGTGGTAAACATAGGAGAAAAGCGCCCTTGTGATAATATGGATAAGCACGGTAAGCAACATCCAGATACAGAATATGTAGCCGGTCGTATTTGTTCCAAGAATAAGAAAGAATTTATTAAAGGCAAATGGACAGCTCGTTTAAAACTGTCAAGTAATGGAGAGGCCAGTCAATTTCCAGCTTGGTGGTTATTGGGTGCACAAAACAATGAACCACCAGTGCAAGAAGATGACGAAAACGTATGTTGGCCGCTAACCGGATCTGGTGAAATCGATATTTTTGAACACCACGGCGATCACATGAAAGATGAGTTTACGACAGGTGCTATTAAAAGCTTAGGAGAATGTGATAAAGGCGACTGGCAAACCCACCGTAGAAACTTTCCTGCAATGCTTAACGAATTCCACGAATATTCTGTAGAGTGGGAGGGCAGCGACCTCGTGTATCGGTTGGATGGTGAGGAAGTGTACCGCAATGAAGGTGAAGGTGACAGCTATCCTGAACCTATGTTTGCGATTTTGAACTATGCCAAAATTACAGATTCAGCCATGCAAGGCGAATGGACAATGGAAGTAGATTGGGTAAAACACGAATACAGAAAATCGTAATGTCAGCTTCTTGATGTTGTAAGTTATTCCACTCTTAAAAAATCAACTTCAGTAACATGACCCATGTACTTAAAAATAAAAATATAGAGATTAAGATTGATTTATCTCATGAAAATTATAGTTTTCCACGCTTCGATTGGACGGGAAAAATCGCAGAAGTGTACTTTAAAGATAAGCCTGTATCAGGTTTTGAATTGATTGAAGATTTTGACGAGACCAAATTCGGAAAAGGCTTTTACAATGAGTTTAGCAAACCCTTAGGATTCGAAGAGATAGAAATTGGAGATTGGTTCCATAAAATTGGGGTGGGCTTACTTAAAAAGGAAAAAGAACAATATTACTTTTATAAACCTCATGAGGCAAAGCCTGCGGAGTTTGCCATCATTGAAGAAACCGACAAAGTGATATGTACCTGTACATCACCAAACTATAATGGTTTTTCATATATTTTTGAAAAACAGATAATCTTAAAAGAAGGCGGTTTTGAAGTAAAGTACCATTTGAAAAATACTGGGAAAAAGCGAATTGTTACCAATGAGTACAACCATAATTTTGTGGCAATTGATGAAGCACTGATGGGAAGGGATTATGTGCTAAAGTTTCCATTCAAAATAAAACCTGAGTTGTTTGGCGAGACGGTCAATCCAGAGCAAAAAGTCTTGATTGGCGCTCAATATTTAAGATTTAAAGATACACCTCAAAAAACCTACTTTTTCTCAAATCTTTCGGGTGGTGAATTGGTGGAAGCGAAATGGTCATTGGAAAATGCAAAGAGTAAAATTGGCATTTCGGAAAAGGTAAATGTACAAACCGACTCCATCAACCTTTGGGGTACTAGCTATGTAATTAGCCCAGAATTATTTGTAGCAATTGATATTGAACCGGGAGATGCTAAAGCATGGACGAGGACATATAATATTTATGAAATTTTTTAATACCGCACTTTAATGGATCTTGAAGTATGGTAGATGTTATTCAAGTTTACAAATCTAGGGAGATTTTTACCAAGACGACCTATACGCCAGAGAACAGAAAGCGTTTCCATGATTGGGAAGAAAATTTAGCTTCTAAACAAGGCTATCTCGATAACGAAACACTTATCTTACCGATGTCTTTCCAAGGTCAAGTAGAGGTCAAAACAAGTGATTTGGTCATTATTCAAGATGTTATTGGTTGGGAGCAATTTAGAGCAAATGATAGTGCTCAATCACCTGATTGGTTTAAAAAAGTAAGCGCTGATGTGCTCATGCAAGAACGCAGGCATTTGTTCGCATTTAAACAACTCAATGCCCTAAAGTCGTTCGAAATTTTTAAAATCAGAAAAGCGGGCAGTGATACTTATGAGCTTTTTGTAGAATATGCAGAAAATGCCATGAAAATCGGTATCCCCGAAAGAATCAATCACAAAATCTGCGAATTAAAACAATCCAAGCCGGTTAGATATCAAATTAATGGCAAATCAGACTTTACCATGAGTGGTAGAAAAGCGCGTACATTTTACGAGTTTGATTATGTGATCGAGTGGCTTGGGGCAGCCAGTAAAATTGATTTTAAAGAGCTGAGTAAAATCAGGAAAACCAAGTCAGTTCCGTTCAACAATATAAAATTGATTGATGAAAGGAAGATGTTGAAGTGAGTGTTTGGCCACCTCACTCCCCCAAACCACTTAATTTCAATAAACTAAGTATTTATTTAATCAAAAAAGGCGAAATTAATGTATATTCAATTGTTAAA
>CAKZMZ010000119.1 GCA_937129345.1 uncultured Thalassovita sp.
AGTCTTACACTCAAATACCTAGGCGAAAACGGAGAAAATTTACCAGTCGCTGTAAAAAGAGGGGTTGCCGTTTCTGTGCCCTGCAGCTTAAAAGATTGTAGCGTAGAGCTCGAAAAACCGGGCAAAATGTATTACAACAGGCGCTTTTTTAAAAAGCTCAGCGAAAAAGTGAGACAAAAAGCAGCCCTGATGCCCGATAAAATCTCTGCAGAACCTTTAGATAAATATAAGATTACCTCACTAAGAAAATTTGACGATCACTACTCAGCTCCTCTACACGGATTTAAAGACGCAGAAGATTTTTATGATAAGGCCAGCTCCATGCATTATTTAGAAGGCATTAGAAAGCCTGCACTCATTATCAATGCTTTTAACGACCCTTTTTTAGTGGGAAGGTGCTATCCGAAGCAAATCGCAAAAAATCACGATTTCCTACATTTAGAAACCCCTCTGCAGGGTGGCCATGTCGGTTTTATGATGCGGGGCCAGCAAGAAACCTATGCAGAATTAAGGGCCTTAGAGTTTGCAGAAGCCTAAAAACAGCAATACTTACAAGAGTCTCAAACTCTTGTAAGTATTAAAAAACTAAAAGAAATAGCCTAAGCTAAAGACCACTTGGCTGTTGCGTGTGTCAAAGTTGTATTGATTACCCCCAACGGTTACCCCATCACCTAATTTACTTAGGTTGCCTTCATATTTTACATCAAGGGCCAGTTTCCATAAATCTAGGCCTACACCTGCTTGATAACCTACTGTAGCGCCTTTATTATCCTGTTCGGCATTGGTTATCTGACTCGCTTCTCGTACTGCATCGGCAAAACCATTATCTTCATTTAGTATAAAAGTAAAGATAGGGCCTGCATTTAAACGAAGTGGACCAAACTTGGTGCCCAACAAAGCAGGTATATCCAGTCTAGAAAATTTTACATCTTTTACGCTTGTCTGAGCATCTACATCATTCACCACCGAAGTAACCTGATACTCACCTCCTACCGAAGAAAACAATAGTTCTGGTTGTATATAAATTGGTAAAACAGGGATATTTATCCTAGCAAATATACCACCGTGGATTCCTACCCTAGCATCACCTGCTTTTATTTTTAAATCTTGGAAAGCATCCGCATTTGTAATCAATAAATCATCTGCACTGAGGTCTGTAGAACTTACCCCCGCTCTTAAACCAAATTTTAAAAGTTGTGCTTGGGCAATTTGCGCAAAAGCTAAAAAGGATATTATTAAAAAAAGATGTCTTATGAAATGTCTCATATTTGAAAGGGATTGTTAAAAAAATTGCATAGTCAAAAAAATACGAAGGTTAATACCCTTCGGTTACTTCATGTAAACAAACTCAACGCCAGTTTATTTTTTCAGTAACAAAAAGTATTAACCTTGCTAGGGCGTTCTAAGTTTAGATTGAACCCCAATAGAGTTGATTTGCAAAATCGTTTAGATGAGGCGTTGATTCTAAATTATTCAACATTACAAATAAACAGATACTCAAATCCAAAAATAACATTGCTACACTTGAGACATACTAGATGCCGCTCTCTTGCGCTCGTGTTCTTTTAAGTGAATCTTTCTCAACCTTAGGCTTTTAGGCGTTACCTCTACGTATTCATCTTTCTGTATGTATTCCAAGGCCTCTTCTAATGAAAACTTTACCGCCGGAGCTAATTTGGCCTTATCATCAGATCCCGCTGCACGTACGTTAGAAAGCTTTTTCATTTTTGTGGCATTTACCTCTAAGTCGTTTTGCCTAATGTGCTCACCTATCACTTGGCCTTCGTAAACCTCTTCTCCTGGATCCACAAAGAACCTACCTCTATCTTGCAGCTTATCCAGCGCATAAGGAAAAGTAGTACCCGTTTCAGATGAAATGAGTGCTCCATTGATTCTTGAAGGTATTTCGCCTTTCCAAGGCTCAAAACTATTGAAACGGTGTGCCATTATGGCCTCACCCGCGGTAGCATTGAGTATATAATTCCTCAATCCCATAATTCCTCTTGAAGGAATCTCAAACTCCAAATGGATCACATCGCCCCTCGGCTCCATCACTTTCATTTCTCCCTTGCGTTGGCTTACCAATTCGATTACCTTTCCTGAAGAACTTTCCGGAGTATCAACGGTAAGCAACTCTACAGGCTCGTGCTTTTTTCCATCAATTTCTTTAACAATTACCCTTGGCTGCCCTATTTGTAGTTCGTAGCCTTCCCTACGCATGGTTTCTATAAGTACAGATAAGTGCAAGATGCCTCTGCCAAAAACAATGTAAGAGTCAGGCGAAGCGGTTTCTTCTATTCTTAAAGCCAGGTTTTTTTCCGTTTCTTTAAACAATCTTTCGCGCAAGTGCCTTGAGGTAACAAATTTACCTTCCTTGCCAAAGAAAGGCGAGTTATTTACAGTAAACAGCATACTCATTGTAGGCTCGTCAATGGCAATTGGCGGTAACGCTTCTGGATTTTCGAAATCAGCAACCGTATCTCCAATATCAAAACCTTCTACGCCTGTCATGGCGCAAAGATCGCCACAGTGCACTTGCTCAGCTTTTACACGGCCCAAACCTTCAAACACAAATAGTTCTTTTACCCTAGATTTGATCAATTGCCCATCCATTTTTAACAATGACACCGGCTTGCCAGCTTGTAAGGTACCTCTTGCCACTCTACCAATGGCAATTCTACCTACATAAGAAGAGTAATCTATGCTGGTTACTTGTAACTGCACGGTACCTTCTTTTTTCTCTGGAGCGGGAATGTGCTCCAAAACCATATCCAAAACAGCCGTAATGTTATCTGTAGGTTTTTGCCAATCTTCAGACATCCAACCTTGCTTGGCTGAGCCATACACCGTTGGGAAATCCAACTGCTCTTCGGTTGCGTTCAAATTGAACATCAAGTCGAAAACCGCTTCGTGCACCTCATCTGGTCGGCAGTTAAGTTTGTCTACTTTGTTAATGACCACAATAGGCCTTAAGCCCAACTCTATGGCCTTTTGGAGTACATAACGCGTTTGTGGCATAGGGCCTTCAAAAGCATCTACCAAAAGCAAAACACCGTCTGCCATTTTAAGTACGCGCTCTACCTCACCACCAAAATCGGCGTGACCGGGCGTATCGATAATGTTGATCTTTACATCTTTATAAGTGACCGATACATTTTTTGAAAGAATGGTAATACCACGCTCCCTCTCTAGATCATTGTTATCTAAGATGAGCTCACCTGTTTCTTGGTTGTCTCTGAACAACTGGCTCTCGTGCAGAATTTTATCTACCAAGGTGGTTTTACCATGGTCTACGTGCGCTATAATAGCTATATTTCTAATTGATTGATTTTCCATATTAAAGGATGAAATTTGAGGGCGCAAAATTAGTGAATTACAATGGATTATCACTAATCATCTCCATTATTAAAATGTTACTAAAGATTCTTATGGATCCTAAGTTTAAAAAATGGGCTAAGTAGTAGATTTTAAATTAAATTTAGGCAACATTTTATCGATTCTTTTTATTGAAGTATATTTTTTACTGAAGCATAGACTGATACCTTATGCAACAACTTCCGTTTTTTACCAGACTGCGCGTGCTTTTTTTTGCTCTACTTTTTGGCCAAACCATATTTGCCGCCATAGCTTATTTTATTTTTGGTATTGAAGATGCGCCCATTGAAAAAACCTCAAACGATGTGCTGGTTTATTTTGCTGTTTTTTATAGCGTAACTGCTATGGGCGCAGGGTATGTTCTAAAACCACGCCTAGTAAAAAATGCTGCCGGAAAAAGGAATCTAAACGAAAAGCTAAAGGCTTACACTACCGCTTCGCTCATCCATTGGGCGGTTTTGGAGGGAGCCAATCTGCTCAATATAATCGTATTCATCATTACAGATAACCGCATTTCTCTGGTGTTCTTTTTAGCAATTTTGCTGGTTTACATACCCACAAAACCAGATTTAAGAAAAATTGCCGAAGAGCTTAATTTGAGTAGAGAAGAGGGCAAAGCGATAGGCATTTAAATATTTCAAAAAGGCAATTCGCCTAAATTTTGGGCATTTTTATAGATATCTTCTATAGAAATGGAGGTATTGATGCTGGAAAGAAATAAAGATTGATCCAAACCAAATTTTGTAGACATGCTCCAATGATCGGCATTTTCTCTGCAAAGAATATCAATTACAGGCTTTTTTTGGTCTATTAGAACATACTCCTTAAATGCAGAGAGAGATGCATACTTGTGAAATTTATCTCCTCGATCATAACTTTCAGTAGATTTCGATAAAATCTCAATAGTTAAAATAGGATTGATTACAGCATTCTTATCTTCTTTAGCAGTCTCGATTTTGCCACAAATAACCATAGCATCAGGATAAACAAAGGAATTGGCGCTTTCAATCCATATCCTTACATCTCCATTTATAGCGGTACAATTTAATTTATTTTTTGCCAATACATTGTTTATTACTGCATTGATGTTATTCCCGATAATACTATGGTTTAGAGTGCCTCCACTCATTGCAGTAATTCATCCATTTTCATACTCATGCTTTTCTGTAGCATTTTCTTCAAAATTCAGATATTTAGATATAGAGTACTTCTGTGTCTGCTTTTCTTGCATACCTTCTATAGACAATAAGTAAAAAGACAACGATAAATATTAACAAACCCTAAGGAGGGCTAAAGTTATAATCAATTTTGTTCACCTACTTTTCAACTTTAAAATACAAAAATGAAATCAGGAAGTAAACCGAAAACCCCTTTGTATAAAAAATCATAACCCCAACTCAGCCCTATATTTCCTATCTTCATTAAAATGCTTGTTCCAGTAGTCGAGCATAATGGTCTCTTTTAGCTTGGCTTTGGTGGTCAAGGTTTTACCACCACTTTGTAAGGTTTCTTCAAAACCCGTAATCTTATGCGGAAAGTCACTTTTAAACGTGATAGACAATTGCCTGTTATAATCGGGGTAATTAAGCGTGTAGGTGCTTAAAGAATCTTTTCGAGATAAAGCAGCTTTTGCTTTCGCCACCTCGGTTTCTTTATGCTTTAGGCGTGCAAAAAATGTAGCAGGAATGATTTCTATCTCACCGGTGGGCAGGTTTTCAGGATTGAGCCTGACCATATTCCAAACTTCATCTTCTAGTAGGGCATTCCCTACAGTAAATTCCTTATCGCCCTCTGACTCAAAATAAGAATTGACCTGCACAGCAAATTTGTTTTTATCAAAGTTGAGTTGCTCAAAAGCATGCCCGCACCAATCTTGCGTAGTGGTACTCACCTTCAAACTGTTCGGATATTTGCGCTGATTTACAGGTGTAAATACGCTCATCATTAAAGAATAAGGGTAGATACCCGTTACAAACTTTTTAGTCGCATTGAGCTTGAGTACCTTTACCGTATCATTGGGCACTGCCTGCGGGTTGTCCAGTTTTACTTGTTTGCTTTTAGAAAAATCCTCGGTAACAAAAATCAGTACCGCTTCTCCTTGGTGCAACTGCCCATAGCGTACTTGCTCTAGTTCATAGCTATTGAGTTCTGCCAAGCCTTGATACCAGTAATCGTTAAAATCTGAAGCGGTAGGATTCTGATAATCAGAATTTTCCATATACTCGACCTTGCTACACTGTATTAGCAATAGCAAAGACATTAGATAAAAAAATCTCATAATATTAATGGTTTTATGTGTACCATTTCAACAAATGTAGTATTGCTAAGTTCGGTGCAGTGGAAACCATTTATGATTTCTACCGGAAAAAGCAGGTACAAGCTCCAAGCTCTTAGCATAGATAATTAGGTGTGGCCATGACTGCTATTGCAAAGCTGCTTGTCAGGTAATTTGCAAAAACACAAATCTGCGCAATGGCCAAAAGTATCACACACAATCATCAATCAATTTAGCATAGTATAAGGCAACAAAAGAAAAATCACCTCCTACTGGGAATGGATCAATTTAAGCCAAATACCTATTTTTTTTAAGTCAAATCGTATTATTACCTAAATTTAGTTGTAAAACAGCATTTCTTAATAAAAGCTAAAATCAATACACTTTACGGCCGTTATCTCGGAAATTTATGAACATACGAATGCTACTACGATGGGGAGTCAAACCGAAAATATTAGACGAAAAAGCAGGCTTTTACATATTGCCTCTTTAGGAATCATCTCCACGCTTATTCTTTCCATATTATCACTTATCAATCTTGCTTTAAAAACTCAAGAAAACGATGCTCGGGTAATCAATACATCTGGTAGGCAAAGAACCTTCAGTCAGAATATTACCAAGTACATCCTCATTGCAGAGTCAAATCCTAATGACCAATACAATCTCGAGAGATTAAAAAAAATCACACAAACTTTTAAGACCGCACACCATGCCTTACAATTCGGTAATGACAGTCTGGGCATACCACCTTGCAGATCTGAACACATTTTGGGACTTTTTGATATTATTCGGCCTGATTATGAAAAGCTAACCACCGCAGCAGACATGGTGTTGGCCTCTCCCAATGATCCAAATACCATTGCAAAAGCCAAGTTACTCGCAGTTCGTAATGATGAAGACTTTCTCAGAGCCATGGATACCATAGTCAATAGCTTTGAAAAAGAGGCCAAGGAAAAAATAATTTTTATTGAATATCTTGAAATAGGCCTAGGTATAATTGCCCTTATCATTTTGGGTAGTGTGTACCTCTTTATCTTAAGACCATTGGCCATTAAAACATATAATGCCAATAAAAACCTCAACAAATTAAATATTACATTAAACGAAAGCGTAGCACAATTAGAAGAGGTTACCCAAAGCCTATCTGAAGAAATTGAAGAAAGAAAAACAGCAGAAGAGAAACTTATACAAAACCAAGACGCCTTATCGAAGACTAATAAAAAACTAGAGGAAAGTCATCACCAACTCAAACATACAGCCGCCGAGCTAGAAGAGGAAGTAGAAGAAAGAAAAGCTACTGAGAACAAGCTCAAAAAAAACCAAGAAGAGCTAGAGAAATTGGCACTTATTGCTAGTAAGACCCATAACGCCGTAATTATTTGCAATAGTAAAGGTAAGATAGAATGGGTAAATACAGGGTTTGAGCGAATTACAGAGTATACCCTTAATGAAGTAATCGGGCAGAAACCTGGAGACTTTTTACAAGGGGAAGACACCGACCCTGAAACTGTAAATCTTATTAGCGAAAAACTAAAAAAAGGCAAGGGGTTTACCACAGACATTATCAATTACAGTAAATCAGGCAGGAAATATTGGGTTAGGATTGAGTTACAACCCATTAGAAATATAGATGGCAATGTAACAAAGTTTATTGCCATAGAAAGTGACATTACAGAAAGAAAGAAAAATGAGGTAGAGTTGAAGCAGGCCAAAGAAAATGCAGAAAGATCTGCCATGGCCAAGCAAGAGTTCCTTTCCACCATGAGCCACGAGATCAGAACGCCCATGAATGCCGTGGTCGGCCTTACCCATATTCTACTTACTGGTAGCCCTAAGCCCGAACAAATCGAAAACCTTAAAGCACTTAAATTTTCTGCCGATACACTTTTGGCACTAATCAATGATATCCTAGACCTAAGCAAAATAGAGTCAGGCAAAATAGAATTTGAACAAACAGAATTTTCTGTAAGGGAAATTATTACCAGTATAGAAAAATCTCTTGGGGTAATTTCTAAAGAAAAGGGAATAACTATTCTCACTGAGGTAGATAAAAATGTGCCAGAAGCAGTAAAAGGCGATCAAATAAGACTCAACCAAATTTTGACCAACCTTGTAAACAATGCCATAAAATTTACAGAAAAAGGCCATGTAAAAATTACCGTAGAAAATATTAGCAGTAAATTGGATACTATAAATTTGAGATTTAAAGTACAAGACACTGGCATTGGCATTTCTCCAGAACAATCGGCAAAGATTTTTGAACGTTTCTCTCAAGCACACCAAAATACTACAAGGCTTTACGGTGGTACAGGTCTTGGACTTGCCATTACAAAACAATTGGTAGAGTTACAGAACGGAAAAATATGGGTAGAAAGCCAAGTAGATAAAGGCAGTACTTTTTATTTTGAATTATCTTATATGAAAGGCAAAGCAAATAAAAAAACTACAAGCAATGAAACCGATTTGCAAGCAAAAAAGCTACAGGGCTTACATGTTTTGTTGGTAGAAGACAATCCTATGAACCACTTAGTTGCCCAGCAATTTTTAAATAAATGGGGCGTAAGCATGAAGATAGCAGAAACCGGCGAGGAGGCTTTAGAAAGAATACTGGATCAATCTTTTGATATGGTCTTAATGGACTTGAACATGCCTGGCATAGATGGCTTTGATACTTCCATAAGAATAAGAAGTATGGGCGAGGATTATTTTAAGAAAATACCCATTATAGCACTTACCGCTTCAGCTTTTTCAGAAGTGAAGAAAAAGGTTTTTGAACATGGCATGAACGACCACGTTAGCAAGCCTTTTGACCCAACAGAGTTATACAATAAGCTGATCAAGCATGCCCAATCTATTAACGAATTGGGTTAATCGCCTTTCTGACCCAAACAGCTTAACAAGGAACTTATGCTAAATGATGGCCTATTGTACAGTGTGCTTAATGCAATGGCACAAAGCATAATCTCACCTTAAATATTACTAAACTAACCAAGCAACTTTTGCAAATAAGGCGGCAAAGAAAATGCCGCTCTGTGCACTTCTGCTGAGTAATACTGAAAATCTTTCTGATGCGTAAAGGCGATGATTTTTTCTGCATGCACTTTTAGTTTACCCAACTCAGCAATAGAGCATAATGCAAAACACCATAAACCTGTAGGAAAGGTAGGTATATTCGCCTGATAGCAAAGCACATTATCATCGCCAAAAATAGACCGCAATATCTCAATATTAGATTTAAACCGTGCTTTGTTTAGATGCGGAGACCCAACCGAAGTCACTAAAAAGCCATCGCTGTTAAGATGAGGCTTTAAACTTTTAAGATGTTGGTAGCTGTCGTTTTCCGTACCCAATGCATTGTGTAAATCATCAATGATAACATCGTAGCTTGGTAATTTTTTTTTGGTGGCTCGAGCCGTAATGTCCTCATACTTTAACACTACTTTTTCGTCGCATAAAGCAGCGTTTAAATTTGGAAAAAAACGCTCTACCACCGTTGCCAATTTCCTGTCAATCTCAACCACATCTATTTGGCTTACAGAGGTATGCTTCAATATTTCGGTTGCTACGGCCCCGTCTCCCCCACCCAAAACCAGTACCTTTTTAGGTGCACGGTGGTATAGCATTGGCACGTGGGCGATCATTTCATGGTATACAAAACCATCTTTTTCTGTAAGTACGATCACGCCATCCAACACGAGCATTTTTCCAAAATCCTCAGTATGGTATACCTCAATTCGCTGAAAATCAGAATAGCTCCTAAATAGCAAATCGCCTTTGTGTTTGATAGAGAGGGCATAATTAGTAGATCTTTCGGTAAACCAAATCTGCCTGTTTACATCTGCCGGTGGTTTTTCGTAATGCTCTTGAGGCGAGGAAAAATCTCTTTTGCCCAACTGCGATTTCTGTCCGCGCAGCATTTCCACAGCAGAATGATGCTTAGCGCCCAATACTTTTTGGATTGCCTCAATAGCCCTCCAAGGGTTTACGCTTTCTCCACAAGTAAAAATATCTACTGAAGCAAAACCATACTCAGGCCAAGTATGGATAGAAAGGTGACTTTCTTGTATCACGACCACACCAGAAACACCCATAGGGGCAAAATGATGAAAGGTAGAATTGATCAGGGTAGCACCTGCTTCAACAGCGGCCGCCTCCATACCTTTTTGTACCAACACAACATCATCTGCCTTTTCAGGTGCACAATCAAACAACTCTATAATGATATGCCTACCTAATGAATCCAATATTTTAGTTCTTTATTTGAAAATCGCACTTATTTTTACTAATTAAGTACAAATTAAAACTTATCACAATTACATTTTTTAGTATATGCAATTTTTAATAGTGGCTTACGACGGTACAGATCAAGATGCGCTACAAAGAAGGCTAAACGCAAGAGAGGCCCATCTTACCAACACAGCCAAACTAAAAGAATCGGGGCAATTTATAGCTGGAGGCGCTATCCTTAATGAAGAAGGGCAAATGATCGGTTCAACCCTTTACATGGATTTTGAGGATAGAGAGGCACTTCAGGCCTGGCTACAACATGACCCTTATACCACTGGCAATGTTTGGAAGGATGTTGAGATAAAGCCTATCAAGTTAGTTGACTTCTCATAAACCACTTTGCGCTTAACCTTTGCCAACAATGGACATAAAAAAACTAGACGACCAAACCCTTAGTGAAGTTATTGAGAACAATAAACTGATTTATGAAGAATTCTTAGATCTCCGTTTTGCCATTAAGATCAATGAAGAAGTGGTCGACTTTTTGGCAATGAACTACTTTAGGGCAGAATATATCGGGTTTGAAGAGCGCCCTGAAAGAAATACGCCCGATCATCCTATTATTTTTACGAGCAACCACTCCGGAATGGCCTTCCCGTGGGACGGCATCATTTTTTTATCGGGACTGTTCAAAAAATGGAAGTATGAGCATCAAGCACCTCGTGCATTAACGGCCCCCATGCTGTCTCAAACCACCCTTATGAACCCTTTTCTGATACCCAACTTTTGGAAAAAGCTCGGTAGTATAGACGCCAGCATGCTCAACTTTGAGACCATGATGCAGTATAAAGATTATAATATGCTGATCTATCCAGAAGGCGTACCCGGCATTGGCAAAGGGTTTCAGCGCAGGTATCAGATACAGCGCATGGCCACGTCTTTTGTAAGAATGTCGCTTAAGTACAAAACAGATGTAATTCCTGTATATACCGTTAATGGAGAGTACATTAATCCCTACCACTACACCCTACCTTCCATTGATCGGTTGATCAATAAAATTGGCATTCCTTTTTTGCCCTTGGGCTGGCTTACGCTCTTTTTATTGTTGCAACCTTGGCTTTTTTATTAT
>CAKZMZ010000120.1 GCA_937129345.1 uncultured Thalassovita sp.
ATTTTAATGTAGCAGAGAGCGAATACCTCAACTACCAAAAAATGCTGCTCTCGGGCGATGACGACGAACGCAAGCTTGTAAAACTCACATTGGCCGATGGCACAGAATACCCATACCCAGGAAAGATTGAAGCCATGGAAGGGGAAATTAATGTCAGTACAGGTACCATTGCTTTTAGGGCGAGTTTCCCTAACCCCGACAAAATCTTAAAGCATGGCTCTACAGGAAAAATCACTTTGACCAACTCCATTAATGGTGCGCTTTTATTGCCCCAAAAATCTGCATTTGAAATACAAGACAGGCAATTTGTGTACGTACTCGATGAGAACAATAAAGTAAGGGTACGCAGCTTTATTCCAGAAACCAGACTATCGCATTTTTACGTAGTGCGTTCTGGTCTAAAAAATGGAGATAAAATCATTTATGAGGGTATCCAAAATATTAAAGAAGGCATGGAGATCACTCCTGTTTTTTATGATATGGATAGCATTATAGAAGCGGCGTCTAACGGAAAAGTCGTGCTGTAGTTCTTAAACAGCCAAATTTTTTTCACCTATTTATATCACTTAGGCTACTAAACCTTAGTTAAAGCATGTTTGATATTTTTATAAAAAGACCAATCCTGTCCTTAGTAATATCATTGTTCATTACTTTACTAGGGCTTATTTCATTAACCACATTACCTGTTACCCAATTTCCTGATATTGTACCACCTGCGGTTACGGTCACTACCAACTATACCGGAGCGAACGCCGAAGTTTGTGTAAAGGCTGTGGCTACCCCTCTGGAAAGAGCCATAAACGGTGTGCCCGGCATGACCTACATGACTTCTGTTTCTGGTAACGATGGAACAACAATTATCACGGTAAACTTTGAGGTTGGTACTGACCCAGATTTGGCCGCCGTAAATGTTCAAAATAGAGTAACCGCTGTATTAGACGAACTACCTGAAGAGGTAATTAAGGCTGGGGTAATTACAGAAAAAGAAGTCAACTCAATGTTGATGTATCTAAATCTGGTTTCTGAAGACTCTACGGCCGATGAAAAGTTTATCTACAACTTTGCGGATATTAATGTACTAGCAGAATTAAAACGGATTGATGGAGTAGGTTTTTGTGAAATACTTGGCCACAGAGAATATTCAATGAGGGTTTGGCTCAAGCCTGACAGAATGGTTAACTACAAAGTTTCTACAGAAGAAGTAGTGGAAGCCATTCGCGCCCACAACGTAGAAGCAGCACCTGGAAAAACGGGGGAAAGCTCAAACAGAGAGGCGCAAATGCTTCAATATGTGCTCCGTTACAAAGGGAAATTTTTTGAACCAGTGCAATATGAGAACATACCCATCAAGACAAATCTTGATGGTTCTATGCTCAAACTTAAAGATATTGCCGATGTAGAGTTTGGTTCAAGAGATTACAACGTATTATCAAAAGAAAATGGGAAACCCTCTGCAGCCATTATGATAAAGCAAAGACCTGGCTCTAATGCTTCTGAAGTAATCGCCAACGTAAAGGCACGCATGGCAGAGTTAAAAGGAACTTCTTTCCCTCCGGGTATGGACTACACAATCAGCTATGATGTGTCTCGCTTCTTAGATGCCTCGATGCAAGAAGTAATTAAAACGCTTTTTGAGGCATTCATACTTGTATTTATTGTAGTTTTTATCTTCTTGCAAGACTTCCGCTCTACTTTAATTCCAGCCTTGGCTGTACCGGTGGCTTTGATAGGTACTTTTAGCTTTATGCAGCTTTTCGGCTTTTCTATTAACCTATTAACGCTGTTTGCACTAGTATTGGCCATTGGTATCGTTGTAGACAATGCCATTGTAGTAGTAGAGGCAGTCCACGCCAAAATGGACGAATTGCACGCTTCTCCGAGAATGGCCACATTTGCCGCCATGAAAGACATTAGCGGGGCTATTGTAGCCATTACCTTAGTGATGTCTGCGGTATTTATTCCGGTAAGCTTTATGTCGGGCCCTGTCGGTATTTTTTATAGGCAATTTTCATTGACCCTTGCCATCTCAATTGTAATATCGGGCATCAATGCATTAACGTTAACTCCTGCCCTATGTGCACTTATTTTAAAGCATCAAGAACCAAGCAAGAGTTGGTTCTTTAAAAAATTCAATAGAGGGTATGACGCACTTTCAGTAAAATATAAGAATCTTATTGGGTTTATAGCTGGCAGAAGACTGGTTACGATTTCATTTACCATCATCTTTATTTTAGCAACTTGGGGCGTGGCTACCATTTTGCCTACAGGTTTTATTCCTACCGAAGATCAAGGCGTTTTTTATGTAAATGTGACAACTCCACCCGGTGCCACAGTAGAAAGAACTGAGGGTGTACTAGACCAAATCGAGGCAGCCACTGAAGGACTCGATATGATTGAATCTGTAAGTACACTGGCAGGCTACAGCCTTATGACAGAAGGTGAGGGTGCTTCCTACGGTATGGGTATGGTCAGTTTAGCTCCTTGGGACGATAGGGAAGAAAGTGTCCAGGATGTAATAGATATTATAAAATCAAGAACGCAAAACATCTCTGATGCTAAAGTAGAGTTTTTCCCTCCTCCTACTGTACCGGGCTTTGGCAATAGCAGCGGTTTTGAGTTCAGGTTGCTAGACAAAACCGGTTCAGGTGAATTACAGAAAATTTCATCGGTCACCAAAGACTTTATTGAAGAATTGAACAATCAGCCAGAAATTGCGGGGGCTTTCACAAACTTTGACCCTAATTTCCCTCAATACATGATTTCTATTGATCATGAAATAGCCGCACAAAAAGGGGTTAGTGCCGAGCAAGCACTCAGTACACTTCAAACACTTTTAGGAAGTTACTATGCTACCAATTTTATTCGATTTGGCCAGATGTATAAGGTAATGGTGCAGGCTTCTCCTGAGTATAGGACCAAACCCGAAGATGTTTTTGATCTATATGTAAAAAACAAATATGGCGAAATGGTGCCGTATTCCACATTCATAAAAATGGAAAAAGTATTTGGCCCTGAGCAACTTACTCGCTACAACATGTATACTTCTGCCATGATCAATGGTGAGGCAGCACCCGGTTATAGCAGTGGCGACGCGATAGAAGCCATCAAAAGAGTAGCTCAAATGAAATTACCAAGAGGTTTCGATTTTGAGTGGTCTGGCATGACAAGAGAAGAAATAGAATCGGGCAACCAAGCCATTTATATTTTCCTTATATGCTTGGTGTTCGTGTATCTGTTGTTGGCTGCGCAGTACGAAAGTTTTAGCTTGCCTTTGCCAGTATTGGTATCGTTGCCTGCAGGAGTCTTTGGTGCTATGCTCGCCTTAAAACTCTTTGGATTACAAAATAATATTTACGCTCAAGTATCCCTTGTTATGCTCATAGGACTTCTCGGTAAAAATGCTATTTTGATTGTAGAGTATGCTGTACTTAAACGCAGCAATGGATTATCTATACTTAGATCAGCCATTGAGGGCGGCGCAGAAAGGTTAAGGCCTATTCTAATGACCTCTTTTGCGTTTATCGCTGGCTTGATTCCTCTTTGTCTGGCTTCAGGCGCGGGCGCTTTAGGAAATAGATCTATTGGTACTGCTGCTGTTGGTGGCATGCTTATAGGAACCATATTCGGTGTGGTAATTATACCCGGTCTGTACGTCCTCTTTACCATGGGATTGAAGAAACTAAAACCAAAAAAACAAAAACAAGTTGCTGTTGAAAAACCCAAAGAAGCGGTAGGATAAAATGAGAAATAGGAGCAAAATCATCAAACCAATCATTTTCTTTTTTTTAGTTGCATTGGTAAGCAGTTGTAGTATCAAAAATACACCTGTAAGCCTAAAAAGTAATGTAGATTTACCCAGTTCTTTTGGTGAATATACTTCAAATGCAATTTCATTAGACTACAGAAATTTCTTTAAGGACACGGTACTGATTAGCCTTATAGATACCGCAATTACAAGTAACTACGATGTAAGAATAGCCATGCAAAGGTTAAAGATTGCAAGGGCGGGTATCTTAAACCAAAGTGCCAATTTAATCCCCGATGTATTTGTTGGAGCCGGAGGCGGCGTTTACAAATACGGTAATTTTACAGAAGAAGGCGTTGGTAACTTCGACACCAATTTTTCTGAAAATGTAAATGATAACAGAAGAATACCATACCCAGTTACACCCAATGTAAATTATGGATTAAGCAGCTCATGGGAAATTGACATTTGGGACAAACTCAAAAAACTAGAACAAAGCGCCTACTACGAATACCTATCCACCGAAGAAGGCCAGCGCTTAGTCGTTACCGAGTTAGTGGCCAGTGTAGCTTCGGTTTACTACAATCTTTTGGAGAAAGAAAATGAGCTCGAAATCATTAGAAAAAATATAGAGTTGCAAGAGCAAGGGGTGCAGCTGATCAATGTACAGAAAGTAGCCGGTAGAGTAACTGAACTAGCAGTTAAACAATTTAATGCTCAATTATTAAACTCTCAAAGCCTGGAATTTGCCGTAAAACAAGACATATTTGAACTTAAAAACACCTTAAATTTATTATTGGGTAGAACCATCACCACTTTAGATAGAGGCCCCGGCATTCTAAATCAGGAATTACCCGAAATCGATAGCATAGGTATCCCGAGTGACCTTCTGCTCAATAGACCGGACTTAAAACAAAAAGAATGGCAGTTACAGGCTGCCAATGCCAATATTTATGCGGCCAGGGCCGCCTTCTACCCTTCTTTAAACATCAATGCTTTTCTTGGGTTTGAGACTTTTAAACCAAGATTGATGTTTAACCCGGGCTCTTTGGCTTTTAGTACCTTGGCAAATATTACAGCTCCTATATTTAATAGGAAAAGGCTACAAGCCAACTTAAAGCGCGTTGAGGCAGAAAACTACTTATTACTCTATGAATACGAGCAGAATATAATTGAAGCTTTTTCTGAAGTATTGATCAACTTAAGAGGCATCGAGAATACCCGACTGTCCTATGAGTTTAAACAGAGGCAAGTACAAGAATTGCAAAATGCTGTGGCCACCTCAAATGATTTATTTCTTGGTGGCTATGCTTCTTATCTAGAAGTAGTTACTGCCCAAAGAAACGTGTTTGAAGCTGAACTTGAATTGATGAAAGCCCGTAACGATCAGTTTGAATACTTAATCAACCTTTACCGTTCACTCGGAGGTGGTTGGGAAATTGAAAACTAATAAAAGAGCTAGCAAACTTCTGCTAGCTCCCGCTTGTAAATCATTGAAAGCCTTGCAACTTTAACTCTTCAACTTGTTGGCAAACATTTTCTCATAATGTGCAGACTGCTCAAGCATGCCGCCACTGTGCTCATAAAAACTGTCATTGAGTTTGAACAAACCATCTTCGGTCTTAGTCCAAGATTTACCATTATATGGATGGTGCTCCAACATCTCACCCCAATTTTTGTAATTCTGATGTCCATTTGTCTCTAGCAAACCCATATCACCGATACCGGGGAAAGGGGCCAATCGGGCAGCTACATTTTTATTCCAATCAATTAATATAGGGTTTACAGTTAGGTCTGCACAAAAACAGGGCACACTTCTTTTATGAGCCTCGCTAGCAATTTTCATAGTCATGCTCATAGTTTTAGCAATGGCCTTTAAAGCGATGGCTTGATAGCCCATCTCTATACGCTTAACAGCGTCTTCATCTGTGTGGGCGCTCTCATCTGCTGCTATGCGTACGCCCATATCGCCCACTTCTATATCCTTATCTTCGGGAAAAGGTTCTTCTATGATGGCAATCTGCTCAAATGCACCAATCTTCTTCGCATGATCCAAAAGTCTTAAAAGAGTATCCTTTTCCTCATACCTACCGTTGGCATCAAAATAGTAGGGAATCTTACCATTTTTAGTATGCTCTGTACGCCTATCGCCTATCACTTTATGGATAGCAGACAATCTTTCTTTGTCTTTTTCGAGCATTTCTTCTTGTGTGCCAGGTTGGCCTATTTTTATTTTCATAAAAAAGTAGCCCTCATTCACCGCTTGTTCTAATTCATCTATAGGTATGGTATAAGCCATGAGCGGAATACTAGCCACCTTATCGTGCTTGTACGATAGCGCCGGCCTGTATTCTGTGGGAATCATTTCATCAAAATCCTTTAGCTTATTTTCATAGGCGTAAAGTTGCCATGCTGCATTGTCTACTCCTACCAATGCATTGAGGGCAAATGTCTTTCTAAGATCTTTGTTGCCAGTAATTTTCTTTCCGTATTCGTAGACCTCTTCCAAAATGTCATCCAATAGCTCTATAGGTGTGGTAAACTTTCTGCCCTTAACTAACTGAACAGCATACTCAGACATGGCGAACATGAGTGCGTTTCCCCCACTTTCAGAGTGAGCCGCGAAAACCTTGGCATCGGACCAAAGTACATTTTGGGTGCAAATGCCCAAACCGTGATATTTATCGCTCTTTAATAGAGCAGCGGTTTGCCATATCTCCGTCATGTAGCCTCCCTTAAAACCAAAGGGCCTTTTCAATGGCTCACGCTCAAAGTTTGAGGAACTGTCCGAAACAGTAATCATATTTCTTTTCTTTTTATATCCTATGCTATGCGGTACTGCCCAAATCGGCTGGCTTGCTGCCAAACCGGCAAGGGCAGTAGTCTTTAAAAATTTTCTCCTTTTTACCATAATGCTCTATTAGGCCAATTTCCAAGGCTTTCTGTATTCGTAGTGCAACAAATCGTTGGCTTTTTCTATATTGGTAATGCGTTCATTTTCAGCATCCCACTCTATGCGTGTTCCCATTTTTAAAGCGATGTTGGCCAAATGCGCAAAACTCGTAGATCGGTGTCCATCTTCTAAGGTACATAGAGGTGTCTCGCGGGTTTTGATACAATCAATAAAGTTATTGACCAAATTGGCCGTTGTGTCTTCTTTGATATTTAAATCTCCAAACTGCTCCATAGATTCTACCGAAACCTCTTGCGGCTCAATCCTATCATCCCATTTTTGAAACTGACCGGGCCAAGAAGGCTGGATCTTGTAACCATTCTGACTTGCATATACCGTTCCTTTGGTGCCTCTCAGCTCTATTTCACCATTGGGTATGCCCTTGCCCGCACTCGCCTCATGAATGCTGAACTGCACAATTCTACCCGACTCAAATTCGAAGAGCACTTCCATGGTATCTGGAATGGTCCTGTCATCTGTAAGTACGTACTTACCTCCATGGGCTGTAATTGCTTTAGGTGCTGTTTCGTCTAGCATCCATCTGATTACATCCATAAAATGTACACCCCAATTTCCCATTTGTGATGAGTAATCTTCCCACCATCTAAAAAAGTAAGGAGCAATGTTATATTGATAGGCTCGCTCAGCCCTTGGCCCTAACCACATGTCCCAATCAAAGTCTTTTGGAGGTTGTTCTGCTTTAAGATTACCAATTCCATTGGGTGCCATGTTAGAGATACGCATAGCCCGTGCCGTGGTGACCTTTCCTACACCGCCATCTTGTATAACCTTATGCAATTTGGAATAAACCGAAGAGCCTCTTCTATTCAGGCCAACGGCTACCACTTGCTTGGAGTTCTTTTGTGCATTGACCATGGCCCTACCCTCGTTAATGGTAATCGTCAATGGCTTTTCCACATACACATCTAGACCGGCCTCAATGGATTGTATGGTCTGAATAGCATGCCAATGGTCAGGAGTAGCAATACATACGGCATCTAAGTCTTTCATCTCGAGCATTTTCCTAAAATCAGTAAACTTCTGTATGCGATTTGGAAACTCCTCTCCCATCTTTGGCACTTTACCGATTTCTAAATATCGATCGGCTACCAAACCTCTGTCTCTTTCTGTATAAGGTTTGTATACATCGCACAGGGCTGCTATCTCAACATCTTTATTTTGCATAAATAAATTGAGCAGTTTAGACCCACGGTTTCCTACGCCTATAAAACCAAGCCTGATCTTTTCATTAGCGCCTATTATTTTATGCCTCGCACTCGAAACATAAGGCACACCTACTGATAAGCCTGAAGCCAACATAGCTGATTTGGCGATAAAAGTTCTTCTAGATTGCTTTTTATCCATTTCTTTCATTTCCTATAATTAAATTTTTAACATCTATCAAGTTACTCCAAATATCCAAATTTCAGTAAAAGTGAGTTGTTCAAGAATTTACATATCTTGAACAAAGCTCGATGGTACCTTATACTACATCCATGACACCTTTGGCATAACCTACCGACTCTGCTAAGCCAGGTACAGGTTCCTTACCATCTTTTTCATACTCCAAAGCGACTACACCTTTGTATTTTATTTTTTTGAGTGTCTTGATAAAACCAGGTATGTCCATGATTCCTCTGCCCAATTCTAGGGTTTTGCCCTCAGCCCCTAAACCATCCACATCTTTTAAGTGGATGTCGTGTAACCTCTCTGCATATTGCTTGGCTTTTTTAGAAGGATTCTGACCTATTCTAAAAGTATGGCCAATATCTATACACATGCCAATGCGCGTATCTAAATCCTTTACTTTTTCATAAATAGAATCAGGGCTAGGGTATACATCATCACCCGGCCCGTGGTTATGTATGGCCAACTTAATATTGGTTTCTTTTACTTTTTGTTCCACAAGGGGCAGCAATTCGTAGTTGGGTACTCCTATGATTACTTTCAATCCCGCATGTTTGGCATAATTAAAGGCATTGGTTACCTCATCTTGGGATTTCATATAAATCACACCGGCTCCGTATAAATCAAGTCCTGCTTTTTGCACTTTGCTTACAATCTCTTTAATGCTTGACTCATTGCTATCTAAAGGCATGTGCATGCTCTTAAAAGCGATAGAATTCAGCTCTAGCTTTTTGGCTACCTTTATGGTTTCCTCCAAAGAAAGTTCTCTGAGAGAATAAGAGGCCAAACCCAAATTTAGTAGATGTGTGCTGGCTTGAGCAGTATTCTTTTTTTGTGCTGATACCTGTGTAGAAAAAGGTGCTACTACAGAAGCAAGCCCTAAAGTCTTTATAAACTGTTTTCTAGTTAACTTCATCTTCATATATTTTTAGTTTAGGATAGTGAATATATGAAAATGCACTTATGAATTTTTATATTAAAGAGATAAAATGGGAATTATAGGCACCAAAAGCAATGCTGTTTTTTATTATTTGCATAAAAAAAGCCCCAACTTTATAAGTTGAGGCCTTTAATTAATCACTCTGATTTACATTTCCTTAGGTATTGTTGACCAACACAACTTTAGTCTTGTCGTGTTTGGTTACCTCTTTAAGAAAATCCCTTAATTCTTCATAACTTTCTTTTGAGTAAGTACCGGGGTTCATTTCTATTTTCCTGATGTATTTTACAATGTTATTTTCTACTTCAACTTGCACCTGATAATGGCCAAACTCACTCTCTATATCAATTGGCTCGGGCATGTATTCTACACGGTAATTTTGAGGCAGCTCAAAGTTAATGGTATCTGTATCCACAAAATCGAAAACATTAGACAGGTATACATTTCTCGTTCTATCTTCATTCGTTGGTAAAATATAGTCCCACTTTGAAAAAATGTTAGGCTCTATAAATATCCTCTTACCACTCACTCTAGCAAATTTAGGGTCCTCTATTATGAGTTGCTCTTCAACATAAGGAAATTCACTTTTATGCCTTTTTAACGAGAAATCTTTAATCGTAAAGTCCGATAAGGCTATTTGTTCGTATAACCATTTCTTTTGCTCTTCTTTTGAGGCTTCGCAGTAATGAGCCCTCTTACCTTCTTGTAAAGTGCTAAAAATATTCACTGCTGAAATGTTAGCATCTCCGTTGGCATTGATTTTAACCTCTGCGTTTCTTTTAGTGAAATTAACAGACTTCCCATAACTTGGCGTTCTCCATATCTTTCCTCCCTCAGGTGTAATTACAAAAACATCGCGGTCTCCAGTAAAATCGCTCAAATATCCAAAGGCTTCTGTTTGACTGGTACACTCTAGCCAAATTGTATCCTTTTCTAAAGGAACGGATAGGATCACATGGTTAAAATAATCTGCTGGGAAATCCCTATGTAAAGGGGAGTGATCATCGGCACCTACCAAGGTATAATGAGATTCAATACCGATTGCCTTCAACATGGCCTTGGTATAGTTAGACAAAGCCTTACAATCTCCATATCCTTTTTCATCAACTGTAGAAGCCGGGAAGGGCTTTATGCCACCTATACCCACTTGTACACTCACGTACCTTGTTTTCTCTTGTAGAAATTCATAAACCTTAGCGATTTTCTCTCTGTCAGTCTTTAGATCTTTAGTAAGTGCTCTTATTTTTTGCTTGGTTGCCTCAGATAAGTCTCTGGTGCCTCTATTTAATGAGGCGTAAAACTTCCCATAAGCTTCCCAATCACTCATATCTCCTTCCACACCTTCTACGCTAAATTTCGATGGAGCCAACATCACCTTTTTTACATATTCTTCTGGATTGGACATAGGCTCATACTCAAAAGCAGCCAAGTTGTTTTCTTCCCAAGAATAGATTTCTTTGCCCTCAGCTGTAGTTGTGCGCACGCCTGAAACATTTTGCTCTTTAAATCGCAAAGGCATATTTTCTGGCATAATCACATCTATTTTGGCGTTTTGAACAGCAGCCTTGCGATAAATCTGAGGATACCAAGATGGATAATAGAACAGCCCGTCAAATTCATACTCACAAATAAATTCTACAGTATATGGGTAAGAAGCATGCTCTAAATTAGCAATTTTAATCCTGTCATCTTCATACAATGAAAAACCCTGTATATAACTTTGATCAACAACATCACTCTTTTTCAATTTTTTGATCTGCTTACCATTAGCATCGTACAAATAACCTTTAATACTTTTTAATTTTCGCAAATTGTCGTAAGACCTGGCAAATGTAGCGTACTTATCTGCCTTAGAACTCAATATGGTACACACCCATCTCTCCTCTAAAGTCGCACTGCTTGTAGAATGCACTTCAAACTTCTTTTCGTCCAATCTTATGATGGCCTCTGCATCCCCAAGTAAATCCTCAGGGATTTCTCTTACAGGAAAACCATCGTCTGTGTTTGAAGCACCTATTGAAAGTGCACAGATGGGAATCAGCAAAAATCTTATGAATCTATTTTTCATATCTATTTGATCAACTCTTTCTTTTAATAACTATTTGCTCTTCTTGCTTGGCCAAAACATAGTTGAAAAAAGTCTTTAAATTGGCGTATTCTTCTGGAAGAAATAGGGTCCTGTTCAAAGAGAAACTACAGAGTACCTGAACCATATTATTGTTATTCACTACTTGAAAGTTGAACAGACCTGCATTATCTGGTAAAGAAATGGCCGTAGGTTCGGGTAATTCATCCACTATAAAACCCTCAGGCAGCATAATGGTGGTCATCATCTTTTCCTTTAAAGGCAAGCCAAAGTCAACCGGATAATACCTATTTTCTTGTTTAAATGGGTTTTCTTCAAACAGCTTTACAATCAACGGACTGAAATATACCATATTACCCATACCACCTTCAGTACTTTCTATAGAGAGCTTTATATCCAAGCTTTTATAAGGCTCCTTTAGATTTTTGATTTCATGCTCTGTAACAATAAAATCTTGCCCAAAATCATCTTTGTGCTCTTCTAAGTATTTATCTACACCTTTGGCATTTATAGCACCTCTTGTAGAGGCTGATAAATAGTCTTTGTTTATGTACACAACATTTCCATTGATGCTACCGTCTTCTTCCAATTTAAGAAAACTGTTCACCGTAGCCTCGGCAGCTCCAATAGGGGTCAGGTCTATCCAATTACCTAACTGCTCGTTTATTATCCTGCCCTTCCAGTTTAAGCATCTGTAAGGCAACATTCCCGGCTTTAAATACTTATTGGTCGCATCCAACAAAATATACCGCTCTCCTAATTTGGCGGTGGCAATTACGTAATTAAACGATTGTATCATTGGCATCGCTATGTTGATTTTTCCATTATCTCTTGTGCTCAAAACAACCGGATGCGCGCTAATTCCGAGCTCTTGCAAAAGTGAGGTAAGCAATAAGTTGATGTCTGCTGAGTTGCCTTTCTTACTTTCAAAAGACTTTTTAAGATTATCGGATGTAAGCATATCATTCTCTCTGTTCCAGTCCATGTGATTGCGGATAAACTCATAGGCCAATACAAGCTGCTCCTCGCGCTTATCTGTCTTAGATTGAATAGTGGCAACTACCTCTTTAAGGTAATTACCCTTGCCAAGCTGTTTACCAAAGTTTTCGTGCTTTAAAAGAATCTCATTGATTTTTTCCCAAGAGCCAAGTACATTTTTATATATAGAACCAGGAAACTGAGTACCCGCCAATTGATAATTAATTTTCGTTACGTAGTCTTCCATAGTTGTAATGTATTCCTCTTCTTTTAGAGCAGGTGCATGTTCGAGTGCCCACGTTTCTGAATTGATGGTATAATTAACTGTTTGATTACTCATATTAACCCTTGCATTACCCCGAGAAGTAGACATAAAGTTGACACTTCCATTTTTTGTGGTTTTCTCTTTTAGCGTCAAGTTCAAATAGCCTTGGTTAACTTTTTGGTAATGGAAATACTCTGGAATCTCTACAGTATATTCACTATACACCACCGGAATCTCTTCTTGAAACTCCCATTCTTTTAAAAAGGTGATAAAATCAGAATTTACTTTGTAGGTAAATTCAATTACACAGCCTTCTGATACATTGGGCATGGTAAAGGTGGTTACCCTCCAGTCATCACTTAGATCATCTTTAAAAATATCTTTTTTATCGAGCTTGGTCTTATTTATCTTACCATTATCCAAAGTATAAGTATAGCCTTTTAAACCGCTTAGATTCTCGTTAGAGGAACCGGGGTGATAGGTAGGAATTCTAAAGTCGGCATAATCGTAGCCATCTTTATTTAAGATTTTTATTCTCCTATGGCGCTCAAAAGTCATATCAAAATCTCCTTTGCCTGTATTGTAAGAAATGTAAGTTCTCCCTACATCGAACAAAACTACAGCGGCAGCACTAGAATCTTTTTCGTAGACTTCCATAGAAAGCGACTCCTTAGCTATTTTCCCAAATTTTTTAACTTGAGCTTGAAGCTGGCCCACTGAGGCTACCCATGATACAATAAAAAGTAAACAGAGTTTTAATGTTTGCATGATAGTTTTTTTTAGTTAGTTTTTCCAAAGTAAAAAACTCAAACACTACTTGTTTCATCAAAATCTGTTAATTAGATTAAATTATCTCTATATGCTTTTTAATCGCTGTTAATAAGTTATAACAGCTTTTAACTATCTTGCTTTATTCACAGACTTTTACTGTTACTATTGAGCAAAACCCATCTAAGACATAAGAACCCCAAAGTCTTCTTTTTTAGACCTAAAATAATTAGAAAAAATAGGCAAAATCAGTACATTTAAATGCATCAATAATAAAGAAAATGAAGCCTATTTTTTTAACTACAAGCATCCTGATTTTATTAATTACCCAGCTTTTTGCGCAAAATACCACCTATACCATTAACGACTCTGAGTATTTTACCAGCAAAGAAATACCCGGTGTAGAAGTCATGGTTTTTCAAGATTTTTACCCTGATGGCCACCAAGGCGGGGTAACTTTAGTACAAAATGGCGAACGCGTAGTGGCCAATGGCGATTTGCGTTTAGAGCCTGCCCCGGGGCAATGGTCGCCCGTGCCTAAAAAGGGAAAGAACGATGTAAACAAGGAGAAAAATTTTATTGAGGTACAACTTTGGTATCCAGACTCTACCAAAAACAGAAAAGGTTTTAACCCTATCATCTACCCTGACCTCAATTTTAAATACCGTGTAAAAGTACAGCCAGAGGGAAAGTCTTTTAGGGTAACAGTAGATTTAGAAGAAGAATTACCCGAAGAATGGTACCAATCTGCCGGATTCAACCTAGAGCTTTTTCCCGGTTTTTATTTTGGTAAAACGTATATGATAGATGGTACTTTCGGCCATTTTTCTAGGCAGTTTAACGGCCCTTTGGAGTTCCAAAATGGCGAACTCAACATTAAGCCTATGGCTAAGGGAAAAAAGCTGTTATTAGTACCCGAAAACGAAAGTGAAACCATTGCTTTTGAGAGCCAAGGCCAAAACTTAGAATTGCTAGATGGCCGTGGAGAACACAACAACGGTTGGTTTATTATAAGGGTGCCTCTCACCAAAGGTCGCACCGAAAATGCAGTGGATTTACTCATTACGCCTCAAGCAGCATCCAACTATAAATATGAGCCAGTGATTCAAGTCTCTCAGGTTGGTTACCATACGCAACAATCCAAAAAGGCTTTTATAGAATTGGATAAACGCGAAGAGAAATTGGCCAATATCTCGCTTCATCGCGTACAAGAAAACGGAGGCTTAGAGCAGGTAAAGTCTGAAGCCGGAAAACGCTGGGGCAACTTTTTGAGGTACCAATACCTCAGCTTCGATTTCTCGGATATTGAAGAAGAAGGCATTTACAAAATTGCATACGGCAATGAAATGTCGCATCCCTTTTTGATCAGCAAAGATATTTACGAACACAACGTGTGGCAGCCTACTTTAGAATATTACTTGCCGGTACAAATGTGCCACATGCGCATCAACGACCGATACAAGGTTTGGCATGACTGGTGCCACTTAGACGATGCCCGCATGGCGCCTACTGATCTAAATCACTTCGATGGCTACAAACAAGGGCCTGAGACTTTGACAGATTTTGACCCTGGCGAGCGAGTACCCGGCTTAAACGTAGGCGGCTGGCACGATGCCGGCGACTATGACCTGAGAGTAGAATCCCAAGCCACTACCGTTATGCGCTTGGTACAAATGCAAGAGCTATTTGGTGTAGATTTAGACCTTACTACTGTTAATCAATCAGAGAAATTGGTAGAAATGCACCGCCCTGACGGCATCCCCGATATTCTACAGCAAATAGAACACGGCGTGCTCACCATTCTTGGCGGATATAATCAATTAGGTAGGTTTTACAGGGGTATCATCTGCTCAGACTTGAGGCAATACACGCTTTTAGGCGATGCTTCTTCCATGACCGATAACCTTTTTTACGATACGGAATTGGATGAAAAAGCGACCTATGGCACCACTTCTGGCAAAGAAGACGACCGTTGGGTATTTACAGAAGAAAATCCGAATAGGGAAATTGGAGTTGCCAGTGCAATGGCTGCAGCATCCAGAGTACTTAAAGGATACAATGAGGACTTATCCCAAAACTGTTTGGAAGCTGCCTTGGATTATTGGGACAGGCACCAAGACAAAGACCCAAGCCGCCTTGCAAGTCTCGCAGTAGAGTTATTTAAGACTACTGAAGCACAAACCTATCTCCAGTTTATAGAAAAAAACAAAACAGCTATTCTAGAAAAAATAGAGAGAACAGGGCCAGCTTTGGCCAGCATTAGCGAACAACTAAAAAGCAGTACGATTGCTCCCGATCTTAATAAATCGCTTGAGCAATATGCCTCAAAGGTAGAAGAGAAAGTTAAGGCTACACCTTACGGAGTAGAATATGCCCCAAACATCTGGGGCGCAGGCTGGGGCATACAAAGTTTTGGAGTAAGCCAGTATATGTTACACAAAGGTTTCCCTGAGATTTTCTCTAAAGAACCTGTGCTGAGTGCCTTAAACTTTGTACTTGGCGTGCATCCTGGTAGTAACAATGCTTCTTTTGTATCAGGTGTGGGGGCCAATTCCATTACGGTCGCTTATGGCGTAAACCGAGATGAGTGGTCTTACATACCGGGAGGTTCGGTTTCGGGTACAGCATTGATCAGGCCCGATTTGCCCGAACTCAAAGAATGGCCCTATTTCTGGCAGCAAACCGAATATGTAATGGGTGGTGGCGCCACCAACTTTATGTTCTTGGCATTGGCTGCTAATGATATGCTAAAATGAGTTTATTTGTTAAGTTGTTTAGTCGTAGGTTTGGCTAAAATCTAGCTTCTATGACCATAATCAAAATTAAACCAAGTACATTCAATAAAATAAATAG
>CAKZMZ010000121.1 GCA_937129345.1 uncultured Thalassovita sp.
TTTTAGGTACTATAGATGACAATGAAGATCAAGGAGATTAATTGGACTCCATAGACAATATCTAGAAACAAGCCGCTCTAATTGAGCGGCTTTTTTTGTGTTGGGAGACATTAGGCATGAAAAAACACATATTGCTTCTGTCCATTCATCACTCAATTATTGATGATGTACATAAATCTCTTTTAAAATTGGGGCAATTTCTTTAATGTAGTACCAACAAAAATCTGCAATAACACAATGAAACTTTCGGGTAAAATCAACATCAATAAAACGGTACTCTACTGGATCTGCCAGTTCAGTTTTTGGTCTTTTGTAGGATTATTTACCATTATTCTATATGCCAACCAAGGCACACTAACCACGGCCATTATCGTAGATACCATTTTTACCATGGTTTGCCTTTTTGCCTTTTCGCATCTTTACAGATACATCATCATTAAAAAAAACTGGCTAAAGTTACTTTTCCCGAAGCTGTTGCTGCGCATGGTACTCGCCACTTTTGTGCTTTCTGTAGCAGCCACGCCTTTTAATCTACTTTCAATTTACATTTTTAACCGCAGTAATTTTACTTTAGAAGAGGGCGCTATACTGAACAACATCTTCACGCTGATCATTTTTTATTTCTTTTGGTCTTTGGGTTATTTCTTGTACCACTATGTATCTAGCTATAACAGAAATTTAAAATGGGAGGCCCTTATCAATGAGTTTGAATTGAACCAACTCAAATCTCAGCTAAATCCGCACTTTATTTTTAATGCCATGAACACGGTAAAAGCTTTGATCGATGAAGACCCCAAAAAAGCCAAAAATTCTATTAATCAGCTTAGCAACATTCTGCGCAATTCTTTAATGATGGATAAAAAGAAGGTGATTCCCTTTGCAGAAGAAATGGAAATTGTAAAGGATTACTTGGCCTTAGAAGGCACCCGATACGAGGAAAGGTTACGAGTAGATTATCAAATAGATGAAGCAGCCTATGGCTATAAAGTACCGCCCATGATGCTACAGACCATTGTAGAAAATGGCATTAAGCATGGTATTTCTAAGCTCAAAAACGGAGGCATCATCCACATCAACACCCATGTAAACGGTGAGCTATTGACCATAAAAATTACCAATTCTGGTAAGTATGCGCCTAAAGACGACCGAAAAGAGGGCTATGGGCTCAAAAGCACGCGGCAGCGCTTAGACTTGCTCTACCATCAAAAAGCTAGTTTCCAAATCTCTAATCACGATGAAAATCAAGTTCTTACAGAAATTAAAATACCTCGTTGGGATGAGAGTGAATTGTCTGTAGTGAGGTAATGATTATTTACTGCCGTTGTCGATGTTCATGTTGGTGACTTTTAGGAGTGCCTATGCTATCCGGGTTTGTGTTTTTTGCGAAAGATATTGTATCTGCTTATGAGCTAAAGATAGCGTTGTATTCCATTGCCTTGCAATGTCGGATATAAGTATCCGACATCACTTTGCCCCATCGGATAAATCGATAAAAGTATGAAAACACCTTTATTTTGCGGCCTCTATGGCAGCCCGTACATTGCCATGTTTTTGAATGAGTGCCTCGGCTGCAGCCTTATCTATTTTTAGTTCTTCCATTACCATGCGCGTGGCTCGATCTACCAACTTAGTATTGCTTAGCTGCATGTCTACCATTTTATTTCCTTTTACCCTGCCCAGTTGTATCATGGCAGAAGTGGAAATCATGTTGAGCACTAGTTTTTGAGCAGTGCCCGATTTCATGCGCGTGCTGCCTGTTACAAACTCAGGCCCTACCAACACCTCCACGGGGTATTCGGCCTCGGCGGCCACAGCGCTATGCTCATTACAAACTATACAACCGGTAAGTAGTCCAGCTTGCCTCGCCGACTTTAGCCCACCAACAACATAAGGTGTTCTTCCGGAGGCAGCGATTCCTACAAGGCTATCGAGTTCGTTTATCTCGTGTTCTTTTAAGTCTTTCCAAGCTTGCTCGTAATCATCTTCTGCATATTCTACTGCTTTTCTTATCGCTTGATCGCCACCGGCGATTAAGCCCACCACTAGGCCGTGCGGCACGCCGTAAGTTGGTGGACACTCAGAAGCATCTAAAATACCCAAACGGCCGCTAGTACCTGCACCTATATAAAATAATCGGCCCCCTTGTTTCATCCTTTTTACAATTTCTGCAGTTAGTGCCTCTATTTGCGGCAAAGCTTTTTCTACCGCAAGAGGTACGGTTTTATCCTCTCTATTCATGTTAGAAAGGATTTCGCCTAAGGGCATTTTTTCTAAATCCTGATAATTAGAAGCAGACTCGGTTAAGCTCATGGTGTTTTATTTGTCTTTATCGTGATACAAGGTAAGTCCGGCAATGGGTTTTTCTAAGACCCTGCCTAAGGTTAGGTTTAATTCCGCTGCGGTGTACCTAAGCAAATCGTTAAAATAAAAGGCGATAGAACCTGTAAAGTGCACGGGAAGTATTTCGCAGCCCTCATATTTCATCACATTCTTTTTAAAAAAGGCTGTAAATGCCTCATGTATAAGATGTTTTACATAAGGATGTTTGATGTTATGATGGAGAAAGCGAGCAAATCCCGCTAAAAATTTATTAGGGAAAGGTTTTTTATAGACCTTCTCTAATACTTCTTGCTCGCTTAGCTGGTATCTTTTTTGGAAACGTTGCACCAAATCTTGCGGCAAGTCTTTTTTGAAATAAGCGTTTACCAACTGCTTACCTAAATACGCACCGCTACCTTCGTCTCCTAAGATATAACCTAAAGCAGGCACATGCCCTGCAATATTTTCGCCATCGTAAAGGCAAGAATTGGCTCCTGTGCCCAAAATACAGGCAATCCCTTCTTGTGTACCACAAGTAGCTCTTGCCGCTGCCAAGAGATCATCCTCCACTTGAATTTGTGTTGCATTTATAAAAGCTTTTTGCAGCACCCTTTCCATAGTGGCTTTGCCCTCTGCTTGGCAACCTGCACCATAGAAAAATACCTTTCTTATCTTATCGCCTATCATATGGCCAAATATGATATGAAGACATTCGTAGAGCTCTTCTTCAGTTCTTAGATAAGGATTTAATCCTTCGGTCTTCGTTTGGGAAACTTCGCCTGCACTGGTTACAAAACGCCAATCTGTTTTGGTAGAACCGCTATCGGCAATCAGTATCATATCAATCTTCTATAAAACATAAGGAAGCCGCCCCAATAATACCTGCATTGTTGCCTAATGTGGCCAAGCGTATATCTAATTTATTAATGTAATACGGGGTGAGGTATTTACGAATGGTTTCGTTCATACTCTCTTTTACGTACTCAAAGGTTTCAGAAACGCCACCCCCAATCATAATGGTTTTTACATCTAACAAACGCACTGCAGAAACGATGGCCTCCCCTAAATACCTACCAACATCTTTAAAAATCTCTAAGGCCAAGTAATCGCTTTTGTGCGCTGCTTTTACCACTTTTTTAGGGTCTAGCTTATTCATTTCTGAAAGTACAGATTTGCCCTCGTAGCCTTCTAGGGTAGTAAGTGCCATGCCTAAAATACCTTTTTTGCCTATGTTGTCTTCTATGGTTTTACCATTGCTAGACATAATATGCCCTATCTCCATACCGTTGCCATCGCCACCTTTAAAAATTTGCCCATCAATTACTGCTGCACCACCTACGCCTGTGCCCAATGTAATGAAGATAAAGTTATCGGGCATGGCGCCTTTTGAAAAGTAGTATTCGCCCAAAGCGGCGGCATTGGCATCGTTCTCTACATGGAAGACCACATCAGAAAAACGCTCTTTTAAAAGTCTAATAAAGGGTACTTTTTCTAGTGCTGGAATATTGGGCAACTCTAAGGTGGTTAGTCTATCTTTAGACACCGTGCCGGGTACTCCTATGCCCACCTTACTCACAGAAGGATTTCTTTTAAGTTGATCTTTTAGTATATCTGAGAAGTTTTCTACAAAGTTGCCTTCAGACACTTTTTTAGTCTTGAATTTTTCTTTGTAGAGCAGTTCACCGTCAGAATTGACCAACCCGAACTTAACGTTGGTGCCTCCTACATCTATTCCTATAAATTGTTCCATTGGGTAAGGATCGTATAATTTTCCGACATCTAAGGCATAGGCCTATGAGCAAAAAGAATTCTATTAGAAGATGTCGGTCTAAAAAATTTCTGTAATATTAATGAAAAAGTAGGTATAGGCAAATCTACTCCGTTTATTCTATCTAGAAGTAATAAAAACAGGCTCGCTGCTAATGAGCAATTGCTCAACCATCAAAACATTGGTTTCTGCCTTAAAGTTGCTCAAATACTTTTCTGAGATTTTTATAATACCTAAAATCCGTTGATTGTTTTGCTTTAGTACGCCACTTAATGCTGCGTCACTTTTAACATGGGGGTCACGACTGTATTTCAATAACTCTTTTGCCCCAAATATATCGATCAGATGATGGAAAGATACATCATCTTTTCTATAAAGATCATAAAATTTGGGGTCGTCTTCATCTAATATTTTCCCTTCATATACTGCCAATCGCCTCAGGGCCATTTCCCCAATGGTGTAAATATAAGCTTGGGCCAGTAAAGCATCTTCATAGCTTACCACATCTTCATAAACCCTACCTCCTACTGTTCGGGGAAAAACCTGCACTTTATTATCAATGTAAGAGTTGATCCAGCTCAATTCTTCGTTTTCGATAAAAATATATGAGGCGTATTGTGCCAGTGAGTCCAGATACTCTACATGCTTGAGTACTTTCCTTCTTGTATCACTCAAATCGAAGCCCACAAATACTGCCTTACCTCGTTGATCTTTCATTTTGTAAGGTGCTAGTTCATACTCTATGTTGTGCTCAATGTCTTCGTATTCAATTTCGTGCTTTTTGAGCAAGGTCGTTAGCCGTTTTGTAATGTAGGTTTTGGTAAAATTCATTCTGGCATTTACGATTTCTTTGGCCACCTCTACCGTAATAGGTTTCTTTAGGGCAGGGTCTGCCACTTTATCAGACCGCCTGTAGTTGCCATAAAGGTCATAATTGTATCGGTAGGGTTTAAGCGCTAAAAGTTCTAAGCTATCTTTAACAAAAAGCCATTCGCGCATGGCCGTTTCGGGCAAAGGTAAAGAGGCACTGATTTTTACCTTTACTTTATTATCAGGCCCTGTTTTAAAAATATCTACGATCTCTCTGATCACCTTATCTTCTACCTTGCTACGTATATCTAGGTTATTAAGAAAGTGCGTTTGGGAAATTACCCTCAGCGACTCAAAAACTTTTTCGTGTTCTTCCAAATCCTCAAGTAGTTCTTCTATGTTTTCCATTGGCCCCTCTTTGCCCTCTTTGAATTTTATGTAGTCGATAAATACAGGGATGATGTTGTCTTGCGCTCTAAAAATCTGACTGAATATAAAGCTGAAAATATTAGAAATGCGCACGCACCCTCCTGAGAGATTCATGCCGAGTTGTTCTACTCTGTTAGTGCCATGTATGTACAAATGCCTTTCTGCAGAGTTTTCATTATTGATCCAAGAGATGGTAGAGTCGCCTTTGAAAAGGTCAGCCATGGCGTTAAGTGGAAGAAACTCATCGCCTGAATTTTGGCCCTTAAGGGCAAATTGGTTGCTACAGATGTAGGCTTTCTCTTTCTTGGTAGAAACCCTGTGCAGATAACGCGCTTCTGACAACCAACGCTGGTATTGGAGTTTTCTAAATAAATCGGTAATGTTGCCGGTAATGGTCAAGTTCTCTTTGTAAGATGCCCTGCCTGCCGCAACCAAGAAAAAACCCAAGGGCGTTTTATCAGAGTCTTTAGAGAAGCCCACACCTCGCCAAGCAGTAGAGCAATAAACCTCTAAAATCACCCCATTTTTTAAGTTGATCAAGTAGGCCCTTTGCCCTCCTACCCCTTTTGATGCTGCATTTACAAATAATCCGTAACCTTGCTTAAACCCCTTTTTGTTGCGTACATAGTCAATCTGACCCTTAAATTTTTCGTGTATTAGGTTAAACCTCTCTGCATGGTGGTTTTTAGATAAAATTTTGCCCGTAAAAATGGCCTCTCTTTTTAGAAGTTGCTGTTGGTGGGGCGAAAGTTCTTGGTATTCAGAAATCAGATTTTTTAAGAACGCCGAGCTGTACTGCTTCAAATCTGCAGGCATTTTTTCTGTCTCAGCCATTAAAGATGCAATGGCCCTAGAAGAAGCTACCAATTCCCTTTCTATTGATACAGTAGAAGAATCTGTTGCTGATGCAGTTGCTATGACCTGCACAGTTAAAAAGAAGAAAAAAGCTAGTATTTTTTTAGCATAAGGATTATAGGTTTTCATGTTAGTCTGCGTCGGATTATAGACATACAAAGGCCAAAACTATACCCCTAAAACCTAAGTGTAATAATTCGCATCAATCTGTTCTGTACAACAAAATCGCTCTAGATAAATGATTAACAATTTATTTTGTACATTAACAATTATTAAATATACTTCTCGCATTTAAAACCAATTTTTATTTGGTAAATGAATAATTTGACAAAAAAATAGCAAATATTTACAAGCCGGCTTATTATAAAAAAAAATGGTAGGCTACACTATAAAGATGAAATAGGTATGTAATATAACATTGCCTTGCAGTTGCTAAAAAACGGCTTTTAAGGGCTGTAAATGATACTTATTTTGTCAATTGTTTTGTTAGGAAGCACTTTGCTGCTAAATTTGGTAGCTTTTTTATTCACCTTTCATTCAGTACCTGTCATGACAAATCAAGCAGCCTATAATGAGGATAGTATCAAATCACTCGAGCCTAGAGAGCATATCAGGTTAAGACCTGGCATGTATATCGGAAAATTGGGAGATGGCTCCGCTCCAGACGATGGCATCTATGTACTGGTAAAAGAAATCATGGATAACTCTATAGACGAGCACATGATGGGCCACGGCAAAGTGATAGAGGTTTTGGTAGAAGATGCCTCTGTAGAAGTTCGAGATTATGGCAGAGGCATTCCTTTGGGTAAGGTGGTTGACTGTGTTTCAAAAATTAATACAGGAGCTAAATACGATTCTAATGTTTTTCAAAAATCGGTAGGCCTTAACGGAGTTGGTACTAAGGCCGTAAATGCTCTCTCAAGTAAATTTAAGGTGATTTCTGTAAGAGAGGGTAAAAAGAAGGTTGCCGATTTTGAAAAAGGGAAACTGGTAAAAGATTATAGACTAAGCTCTACTGATGAAAAGAACGGTACGCAAGTGCAGTTTTCTCCAGATGGGAGCATCTTCAAAAACTACAGGTACATCCCTGAGTTTTTGGAAAATCAGATTTGGAATTATGCCTACCTCAATGCTGGTCTAACCATAAAATTTAATGGGAAAAAGTATTTCTCTGAGAATGGACTTTTAGACCTGCTGAGCCGAAAAACTGATGAAGATGCCTTAAGATATCCGATCATCCATTTAAAAGGTACCGACATTGAGATCGCACTAACACACGCCAACCAATATGGAGAAGACTACTACTCTTTTGTAAACGGACAATTTACTACGCAAGGCGGTACGCACCTTTCTGCTTTAAGAGAAGCCGTGGTTAAAACAGTACGTGATCACTTTAATAAAAACTTTGATACCATGGATGTGCGCGCTTCTATTGTGGCGGCCGTCAGTATTCGTGTACAAGAACCTGTTTTTGAGTCGCAAACCAAGACCAAACTTGGCTCCATCAATATTTCGCCCGATGGGGAGACCATTCGCAAGTACGTGCTCGATTTTGTAAAGAAGGAATTGGATGATTACCTGCACAAAAACCAAGAAACGGCGCAAGCCATGCTAAAACGCATCTTGCAGTCTGAAAGAGAGCGCAAAGAGATCGCGGGCATAAAAAAGCTGGCTAATGATCGTGCTAAAAAAGCCAATTTGCATAACAAAAAGCTCAGAGACTGTAAAATACATTTAAACGACCGAGGCAAAAACGATGAGGAGAAAAAATTCAATACAACATTATTCATCACAGAGGGCGACTCAGCTAGCGGCAGCATTACCAAATCTAGGAGCGTGGAAACGCAAGCCGTTTTTAGTCTCCGGGGTAAGCCGCTCAACTGCTACTCGCTCACCAAAAAAGTAGTGTACGAAAATGAGGAATTCAATCTTTTGCAACATGCACTTAATATAGAAGACGGTATAGACGGGTTAAGGTACAATAAAATCGTTATCGCAACAGATGCCGATGTAGATGGTATGCACATTCGTTTATTGATGCTGACTTTCTTTTTGCAGTTTTTCCCAGAATTGGTGCGAGCGGGGCACTTGTATATCTTAGAAACTCCATTATTTAGAGTGAGAAATAAAAAGAAAACCATCTATTGCTACTCAGAAGAAGAAAAGCTAAAAGCCATTGAAGAATTGGGCAGTAAACCAGAAATTACCCGATTTAAAGGTTTGGGCGAAATCTCACCGGATGAATTCGGAGAATTTATTGGCGAAGATATCCGACTTGAGCCGATCATACTAAAAAAAGATACCTCTGTAGCAAGCTTGCTAAAATACTATATGGGCAAGAACACACCTGATAGGCAAGAGTTTATCATCAACCATTTAAAGATTGAGAAAGATGTGGTTGAGGAAAACATCGAACCTGAAACCGTATCTGTATAAGCTAAATGGATATTGCCGATAAAATCGCACAAGAGCACAGCAAGCAAAACACCAAAGCCATTGCTGATTTTATCGGTACAGATGCCTCCCAATTCAAAATATTGCTGGATATTTTTATCGGTGAAGATTATCGAATGGTTCAGCGTTCTTCTTGGATTGTGAGTACCATTGCAGAGGCACACCCCAATTTTGTTCGCCCTTATCTGCCTGTTTTGGTAAAACAGTTGCATCAACCAAAACACGAAGCGGTAAAAAGAAATATCTTGAGGCTGCTGCAATTCGTAGACATTCCACCGGCATTGCATGAAGATTTGATCAACATTTGCTTCGATACTTTGGCAAATACAAAAGAACCCATAGCCATTAGGGTTTTTGCCATGACCGTACTGGAAAAAATCACGAGGGAACTGCCCGAACTTCAGAACGAACTTTCCATTATTTTAGAAGACCAAATGCCTTATGGAAGTGCTGGTTTTCGGTCTAGAGCAAAAAAGATTTTACAGAAAATAAAAGCAAGCGGCTAGGTTGAATGACTCAGAAGTTGAGGTATCGTACATTTTTCTTGTCATTACTATCGAGATTAAAAATGACCTGAAAATAGCTTATGAGAAAATTGTAATCGGCTGATAGACATTCTTGCTACTGCAGTATCTTAAAAATGAAGTTGAACAAGCTTCAAATAATTTCATAGCGAACTAATTCCTAAATCTATTCGCCTATTTTCTCACCGAATAGCACTGCAGTTTCAAAACCATTTCGGGTATTTTCTAAAATATCGCTGTCTATTTTAAGAGAGCCTTTTTCTAATAGCACTACAATGGAAGAACCTCCAAAAGCGAAGTAGCCCATCTCCCCACCTTTTTCCACTTGCTCATTAAATGTATAGGTTTCTATGATGCTACCAACCATAGTAGCCCCTACAGGGCAAACCAACACTTCGCCTTTATCTTGGGTTTGCAAGCTCACCCATTCTCTTTTATTTCTACAAAATACCTTAGCAAAATTTTCTAACACAGCATAAGGGGAAACCGAGTACAAATGACCCGATATCTTTTGAGGTGCTGAAGCTACGCCCGAATAAGGAAAATGAAAGCGGTGATAGTCATTGGGTGCCAACCTCACAATTAACATACTGCCTTCTTTGTATTTTTTTGCTTTACTCTCGCTATTGAGAAAACCTGAAATGGAAAACTGCTCTCCTTTTACAAAAAAAGTTTTTACGTCTTCAGCCTTATCAAAAGCTAATAGCTTACCATCTGCTGGGGAGACAAAACCAGAGTTGATAGGCCGAAATTCTGGCTTTAACTTCCTGTAAAAAAAATCATTGAAAGAAGTAAAATCATCTATGTCCTTCTGCGCTTCATCCATATTGACACCATATTGCTCTACAAAGGGCTTTATTCTTTTTTTAGAGCTACTTTTGTCCATCATGCTACCGTAAAATGAGGTCAATGCCTTTCTTTTTACCAATAGCTCTAAGGGTAATTTCCCAAATGGATGGTGGTACAAAACCCTCAAAAACCCTTCGCCAGGTGGTTTTTCTCTGACCCTTCGGCCTGTTTTCCTATCTATAAATTCAATTTCTTTCATTTACTGAAATCATCAAGGCGAGTAAGTACAAGCTGATAAAATTAAGCGCTGTTTACTATTCAAAAGTATAGCTTTCATTTTTACGAGAACTATAATTTTTATTAGCATGTAATTATAAGAAATAAGACACATTATTATTTTGCTTGACGGTCGTAGATATCTCAACATAAAAAAAACTACCACAACTGATGTTGGTGTGGCACGCAAGTCGGCTAGACCAACAGCTACTGGATTTTTCTATTCCTTAAAAAGTTTTATTTCAAGTAGTTTCATATTGATTCAAAAATAACATAAAAAAAGAGCAGTTGGCACACTTTATAAAGCGTAAACTACCCATTCCATTAATGTTCTTTCAATTAATTTAGAAGGAATATTTCATAGCGGTTACATGGATTGAAGAGATTAAAAAGTTCATCGTTTCCCGCATAATCCAAAACATAAATTTCGCTACCGCCAAAAACCTCATCGGTTAATGCGGCAAATCCAGCTTCCTCTTCAGGTGTTAAATCCCTTGTGGTAAAATAATCGTCTAAAAAATTAAAAGTGAACTTATTGCCGTTCGTGGTCAATTCATAGCGGCGCAATAAAAAATCCGTTTCATTGCTTTCGTTAACGGTAACAAAGCCTAAAGCATTGAATGTCTCATCTCCAAAATCGAATCCGTAATACATCTGAAAAGCCACTGCACCGGGAAACAAGGCAGTGATTTCATCCACTATACTTTCTCCATTTTCATCGATAATGCCTGTTATGTTTACACTGTATGGATTTTGAGGCAATGGCTGAAAAGCTGTAGAGCCTGCAAAAAGTCCTGTAGAAGCGGTTGCCGTTCCTGCACCCAATACGCTTGCATCATATACAAATTGATTGTCTTCTTGCCCGTTACAGTACGTAATTGTTTGTTCTGCTACACTGCTAAGCGCAATTTGTGTAATAATTACCTGCTGCCCGCCAAGGGCTATGGCAATGGGCTGCTCTAAAAGAATGTTGCCATCGCTAAAGCCGTAACCTGAACTTTGGTTCAGTAAAATTGTATTGTTGTTGGCAATTACTTCTTCTTCTGTAAGCCCTTCGCTTACAGCTATGGCTTTTAGATTGCGCGTATTAAAATCGAAAGCAAAATACGCTGTAGCGTTAAAGTCAGGTATTGCAAGCTGAAACCTCACTGCTGGAATAAATTGTGGGCCGGACCCATCTAGAGAAGTCTGTAAAAGTTCTGCCAATTGTCTAGATTGCTGTATGGATGCTTCATCTGCGGTATTGGCTGGCTTAAATACCAAAACTGTTCTATTGCTAAAGTCTGATAGGCTACCGAACACCAGGTTCTCACCATCTTTCCTTTCATAAGAAAACTCAAACTCGCCCCCATAGGTCGCTTGTTCCTGCTCAAAGAGATAATGGAAAAATCCATAGGTTTCTAAAATAAGCTCAAGGCCTTGGGCATTGTCTATTCTGTAGGTAATGGTTTGATCAAAAAACTCGCCTTCATTGGCAAGGGCATCTGTTTGTATGTTTACCTTTCCGTCGTCGCCAAATTTTAAGAGTACCTTAAAAAAACCTGAATCATCGGTAGGCCTGTACTCTAAAATCCACCCGTTAGCGGGAGCGGTCAATTCGCTTCTTAAATTAGATATGGCTTCTGCCACTCTTTCTTCTACTGGCGGAAGATCAGCTGGTGTGTCTTCATCACATGCAAAAAGTAGAAAGGTCAGTACAAAAAATAGATAATACCTTATGCTCATTTCCTTATTGTAATTTATTCTGAATTACCGCTCTTAGATCTTCCAATTTAATTCCAGTTACTTTTTGATAATGCTCACTAATGGATGCGACTTTTTCCCTGATCAACTCACGCCCGTCGTTTCTAGCAACACAGGCTGGGGTTTGGCAGTCTGGCTCATTGGCAAGAATGGCTTCTTCAAAATCCTGATTGAATAGATAGAAAGCCACTGTTTCTGCAAAATCCTCATTTGGAGAACTGGTGGCATAAGGGGACACAAAGCCCCGCTCAAGAGCATCAGTATCTGTTAAAGTAAACCAAGAACCGGCACTGGTATAACCTGTTGATGCAATGGTTTCAAACGCATTTGGCAATTTAAAACGCTGGTGCACTGTATGTGCGAATTCGTGATATACTGTTTGCAATTGCAATTGCACCCAATCTGGGTCGGTTATATCAATGGCATTTACGTTGGTAAAGGTAATTTGTGCACCTGCATCGGCAGTACCCAATGTTACAGTGCCATCAAAATTGTAGATAAGCCCACCGAGTAGTACAATTTCTGGTGGCACATTATCCCTAAAGAACTCTTCCCCATTTTCTACTTCTAGATAGGGGTCTATCCAAAAATCTTGGATAAAATCGAGCATGGGTCTTACCACCTCTAACCTGGGAGGTACTACGCGCTGCTGTGGGGCTACATAGCGATCCACAAAGCGGTACCTGATTGCCATATTAAATTCTTTGGTAAAGTTTTCTTCTATAAAAACATCTAGGTCTTCATTTGGCGTGGGCGCTTCTTTAACCGGTACATTAAGGATTTCCTCTTCATAGCAGCCCGAAAATGCAATCAAAAAAACAAAAAAAGTTAAAATGCGATACATACACATATTTATTTATTATGAGTAAATGATCTAGTTACTATCTTGGGTTGGGTCTTAATCCACCTACATCTATGGCCGACTGCGGTATTTGTAAAACCTTTCTCAAATCGTCTTCTGCTAGTGTTATTAAGCTACCATCGGCCAAATCGTGGTTGACCTCTAAACCAAGTCGTTTTATATCGAACCAACGCATTCCCTGAGATATAAATTCCTTACGCCTTTCTAACAAGGTGTAAAGATAAAGCACCAATCTGTCGCTTACATTTGCATTGCCGGTAACGCCATAAAAAGCCCTCAACCTTGCTATGCTTACTTGGGTATCGTCCCCGCTGTATCTTCTATCTACGAAGATTTGTAGGTCTGTAAGCGCTTGATCAACTCTATTGAGAAAGATGTTGGCTTCAACTCTGTTTAGTAAGACTTCTTCTCCTCTAAATGCCAAGGCTATATGGTAAGGAAAACCAACGTTCGAATTTAGACTACTTCTTTGAAAGAGACTTTGGTACCTGACAGGAAAAAGCGCATTTTCTCCTTTTACAAAGGCTGGATTTTCTCTACGATCCGTGGTTCCTGGGTAAGGGTTTTCATCAAAAAGGCTATTGTAAATGGGTCTGGTAGGACCATGGGCAAAATCTAGTCGCTGCACTAAGGAGATCTTCCTCATCAGCAATAAATTGGATTGCAAGTCGGGAGAATTGTATAATTGAGGATACCTCTCTATAGAAGAACTAGCTGAACGGAACTCTTGAGAAGTTAAATCTCTAACAAAAGAACTTGGCGATTCGCCTAGCAATAGAGAACTGTATTCTGCACATCGCTCATAATCACCTTTAAACAAATAGTACCGTGAAGCAAAAGCCAAAGCTGCACCACGATTAAAGTGGTATTTTCCTGAATTGGCAAAGAAGCTGTCGTCCACCAATTCGATTCCTCTTAACATATCCTCTTCTACCAAATCGTAAACTTCCCCAACAGAATTGCGCGTGTATTGCTTTATAAAAACGGTTTCTGGCGTGGTTACATAAGGGACCCCTAAGTTTCTGTTGTTATTAGACTCATCTTGGATGTCGTAATGCTCGGCAAATAGATTGACCAACATAAAATGGCCGTAAGCCCTAGCGAGCAAAGCTTCGGACTCTATCGCCCTTTTAAAGCGCTCATCCTCTTCATTATTTACTGGTAAATCTTCCAATACAGCGAGTACTTCATTGGCATGGGCAATGGCTTCATAGGTTTGAAACCAATAGAAAATCGGGGTATCTTGCTCGGTTGGATCGGCTATAAAATCTTCCCATTCGTAGGCCTGCTCTTGGTTGAGCCTAATCGTAACGCCCAAGGTAAAACCAACATCGTCTGTCATCCAATCTGTAAATGCATAGCTTGCTATAGGATAAGCATTGGTGAGCAATTGTGCCGATTTTTCTAAGTTGTCTAAATTTACTCGGTTGTCGGGAATTTCGTCTAGGTAATCGTCGCAAGCACTAAAAGAGAAGACCAATAACACCGTAAGAATGCGTTTGGCAAAAATATTAGACGTTAAAAGTTTATTTAAAAATTGTACTTTCATCATTTTTTAGAGTCTAAAAACTACAGTCCGACATTGAGTGCTAGGGTAAAAAGCCTTGGTTGAGGTAAAGCTACCCCACCTGTTGCAAAAAATTCTGGATCTTGTCCATCTAACAAGGGATCTGCATACAGCAATGCTAGGTTTTGACCTTCTAGCGTAAGTGAAACATTGGACAAGCCTATTCTTTTGACCATGTTAGGCGGTAGCGTATAAGAGAGTGCCACGGTCTTTAACCTAATGTGGCTTCCATCGGCTATGCGCACATCACTTTTGTTATAAAGTTGGTAAGCCTGCTGCAAATTTCCGTTCGTTAAGGCCACACCTTGATCAAGAATCACAGGTACATTGGTAATTTCTTCATCGCCCGGTACGGCCCATCTGTTAACCAATTCTCTAGGTAGGGCATCAAAATCGGTATAGGTACCGAAGAAGGCATCGTTCAACCTGATCTTGTAATCAAATTTATAAGAGAGCAAAACTCTTAATGAGAACCCTTTGTAATCGAAGGTATTTGTAAAACCTCCTGCTCCTCGTGGTTCTGCAGGCCCTTCAAAAATCAGTGTTTCTCTTAAATCATCTCTTTCCTGCAAATCGAGCGTAAAAACATTTTCGCCATCTTTATCGATAAATTGCGGTACCCCTGAGCTTGTAAGCCCTGCAAACCTGGTAGAGAACAAGCCTCTTCTTGGGCCGCCCAAAACAGCAGCACCGTTTTGGCCAATGGCATCAACTAGCCTAGGGCCAAAATCAAGTCTAGTGATTTCATCACGCGTATAGCCAGCGTTTAAATTGGTCGACCAGCTAAAGTTTTCTGTTTGAATATTGACAGATGAAAGGGAAAATTCAGCACCCAAAATTTCCATATCGGCAAAGTTACCTACCTTGAGGCCTTGGCCACCTATACCACTGGTTTGTACAACTCCGATTAAATCGAAAGCTTCTCGCTGAAAAACATCTACCGTTGCATTCAGTCTATTGTCAAAAAGTCCAATGTCCAAACCTACGTTCAACTCATTCAATTTTTCCCAAGTAAGCTCTGTATTGGTTAAGTCCTGTATAAAAAGATAAGGTTCTGTATCGGTGGGTCTTACTGTTACATCAGAACCAATATTTAACAGGGCACTAACGCCGGGAGGCAAATTACCCGAAATACCATAGGTACCTCTAAGCTTTAAATTACTGATGGCGCCAAGGTTCTGCATAAAGGATTCGTTGTGTACGTTCCATGCGCCACTCACATTCCAAGTTGGCAAGTACCTCGCTTGCGGGCTGTCTCCTAACTGATTAGATCCATCGTACCTTACAGTAAAGTTGGCTACATACCTAGACTTATAAGAATAGCCTCCATTAAAAAACAGACCGAAAAAGCGATCTCTGTTAACAGAAAGTCGGTAGTAATCTATATCCTGTAAATTGAAGAACTCAATAATGTTGGGGTCGGTTACCACAACACCTCCACTCTCGTAAATCACTCCCAAACCTGTTGAGCTAGCAGTAGATCGGTTGGTAAAACGCAGTTCTTGCCCTGCCAATAGATTGATATCATGTGTTTCATTAATATTAAGCGAATACTCAACACTGTTTCTATTAAAGAAGTTGATTAAATCGTCTTGATCGCGGTAGTTGAAGCCTCCTTCGGGTAATACCACCACAGGATTAAGTCCCGGGTTTTCAGGATCTCTAAACAATAGGTTATTGGCATCTTGAATAAACTGAGTTTGATTGGCCCTGTAAGCTTCTGCCTGATTAGAATTCTCAGTGACCACATGCGAGCGTATGGTGTTGGCAAACCTAGCTTGCAACACACTTTTAACCACCAAATTTTTAATGGGTCGCATCTCAAAATCAGTCTGCGCCGAAGCATCAATTACATTAATGTCTATAAAGTTTTCTTCTAACTCTTGCAAAATATTAAATGGCGCATAGTTCTTTCTGAAAAATTCTAGATTGCCGTCCTCATCAAATGGGCGCATACTGCGGCTAGTATTTAAAGCAAAGCTCAGCGGATTGATATCGAAATTTCTAGAAAAGCGGCCTGTAATAGGGTCAAAATCCCTATCTCTGGTACCTGGTACTTTTTGATCTCTGTAACTACCAGATAGTTTAAAGCCAAAAGTAAACTTATCTGAAATAAAGTAGGTATTTCTGGCAGTAGCCGTAAATCTTTGCACTTTATCGGCAATGGTTTGCCCTTGGTCGTTCAGATAACTTAAAGAGTAATAACTATTCGATTTTTCGCTGCCTGTTGTAAAGCTCAAAGAATGTTGTTGCTGCAAGCCAAAATTATTGAAGAGTACATCGAACCAGTCTGTATTGGCATTTTCGTATTGGTTCAAAAACTCTTCGTTTAAAGTACCGCCGGGTCCCCAAGACAACTCATGGTTGGCTATTTTGTCGAACATCTTGCCCAATGCACCGTAATTCTGTGCTCTTACCGAGGTACTAATGTCTACCAAGCCCTTTTCGAAAAGCTCTCTGTAAACCGACATTTCCTGGGCAGAGTTGAGTAGGTTGAATTGATTGTAGGTAGGCCTTATCTGCCCAGAAAAGTTACCCGTATAATTTATGCGCAACTTACCACTTTTACCCCTCTTGGTAGTGATTACAATTACACCGTTGGCAGCCCTAGCACCGTAAATGGCCGTTGCAGACGCATCTTTCAAAATCTGTAGAGACTCAATATCGCTAGGGTTGATGTTTGCGATAGAAGAGCTAATTAATGTGTTGGCATTACCTGAGATAAAATCATCGGTACTTACTTGTGCAAGATCTTCTAGAATTACGCCATCTACCACAAAAAGTGGTTGGTTATTGCCATTGATTGATGCATTTCCTCTAATTCTTATTCTCGGACTTGTACCAAAAGTACCCGATAGGTTTTCTACGGTAACACCGGCAGCCTGTCCTTCTAACATACGGCTCACATCTACCATGCCTGCCGCCTGTATCTCTTCCATTTTCACATTTTCAGATGCCCCTGTAAAAAGCTTTCTATCTACTTCTTGAAAACCCGTAACTACCAGTTCATCCAATAACTCGGCCTCTTCTTGCATAGCTACGTTTATGTTGGTTTGTGAACCAACTGTAAATTCTTGCTCTTGCATACCCACCATTTTAAATTGGAGCACATCACCTTGGTTGGCCGTGATCGAATACTCACCATCTAGGTTGGTGGTAACCCCCTTAGTAGTCCCTTGAATTATTACAGAAACCCCTATGAGCGGCTCGTCGCTTGTAGCATCTGTAACCACTCCGGTAATGTTTTTTTCTTGAGCAAGAAGATTGGCGGTAAAATATAAGAATGTTAAGAGCAGTAAGGAAAGCTTCTTCATGAAACGAAAAAATCAATCTTTATAGAAAATATGACAAAGCTGGCATTCAAACAACGCTAGCGTTCCTTTTTAAAAATTAAACTGATTTAGCCGAGCAGCATCCGAGGAGCTTTTCGAGCTTAAAAAACTTGAGTTTGTAAAAGGTAAAAAAATCCGTTTCTCAAAATAAACCAATTCGTGTAAATATGTTCAACTTAGTACGGGTAATTTAAGCTTAAAATTATTGAAATACTTACAAGGCCAATCTTGGAGAGGCATGAGCTTTTACTACTCTTATTCCTCTAAATAATTCAATTTTAAATACAAAAGTTTAATATATCTTTATTTAAACTCTTAAAAAATATATCATTATAGTTTATACAGAAAGAATATATTACATACTAAAGCCAAAAAACTACTTATCTGTTATCAAAAATGCGCTGAAAAATACCGCATAGAAAACTTAAATTATATCTTTTTATATATTTAGCGCGCATTTTATAAAATAAAATCGGCTAAATAAGCCAGCTACATACAAAAATCCCCCAAATTTCGCCATAACTAATGCTTGTTATCTAAAAAAACTAGCGTATATTTAATGAGCCATTCCGATCATAAATTGAGACTTTAAGGTGTTCCACACTTGAGTACTCCACACTTGGCTAATCACAAAAATCTTTTTAGAAACAGTGCTTAAATGCCACAAGTTTTTTTTTAATAGTTTTATTATGACAATACGAAACAAGAGCGTATCTAATTTTCTCTTAAAAAGCCTAGGACTCTTATTGGTTAGTACAGTAATATTTAGCTGTGAGGATGAACCCGATTTGGGGCCTTTGCCAACAGTTGAAACCGAAATTCCTAATTTCGGAGAGCCCGGAATAGATATCCAATTCATAAATAATAGTACCGCTGCTGATGGAGGCGCACTTACTTATTTGTGGGAGTTTGGCGATGGCGACCAGAGTACAAATGCCGAGCCTAACCATGAATATGATGCGCCCGGAGAATATGTCGTGAGCCTTACAGCCACCACTGAGCTAGGCGCAACTGAAACTGTGTCTGACACTCTGGTTATTGG
>CAKZMZ010000122.1 GCA_937129345.1 uncultured Thalassovita sp.
ACGATAGAGAGACATTCAGAATAGAGCGCGTATTCCCTTATGCATTGTATGGTGATATTGGCGGAAACTATTTTGAAGGCAAGCCAGAACCAGGCATATACACCATTACTGCAACACCACAACTAAAAGGTGGACAAGAAGCCACGCCATTGACCATTACCATAGAAATTGTTGACAAAACAGTAGGCAACTCTAATAATAATGGAAACGATGATGAGCGAAACGCTGCCGAAAATACATTACTACAAGATGTAAGCGTATTCCCTAACCCAGCGGTTGAGCAGTTAAACTTGGCGTTCAAATCTTTCAGAAATGAAAATGTGAAGGTCAGAATACTTGATCTTACGGGCAGGGTATTTATCCAAGAAGAAATGAAAGCAAGGGGCCAAATGAACAGATTGCAATTGAACGTAGGCCAATTGCAGAGAGGTATCTACTTGCTAAGCATTGAGTCTAGTACATTCGGAAGTGAACTCTTCAGATTTGTGAAAGACTAATTACTAACTACCAGCTATGAGAAAGTCCGGTTTAAAAGGCCGGGCTTTCACTTTTTTAAAACAAATTCCTATTTTTTGATGATATTGTAAAGAGTGCAAGCAGATAAGGTATAGCTCAAGGCTTGGCCTTAAGACAAATACAAACTAACTACAAACAAAAACTGACCACCACTTAATTTGACTAAGGCTATGAGAAATGCATATTTACTGGTGTTTTTGCTCCTGATATGCAGGCTTTCTTTGGCGCAGGATAACATACCTGACTTGCCAACATTTCCTTCCCCTTGTGATAATAACAGCCTATTTCCAGCTTTTAGAAATCCCTCTTTCGAAGGAGCGGGCATTTGCATTGGCCCACCTATCCCATGGAACAACTGCGGTGTTAGTGATAATGGGGCTGAGCCTTTCCCCATAGCTTCTAGGGGCGCGTGTTTGGGCTTAAATATCGATGCCTCAGATCGCGACACCTATTTGATCTTTACTTCCAACCAAGAAGACAATCAGCAATCAGGAACGGGTATTTTTATTAATCCAGCGCTTGCTGCCAATCAAGATTACGCTTTTTTAATAGATTTAAGAAAAGTGGAAGAAGATGCCTGTATGACTTTTGAAGTGTATGGCAGCAACGGTTGTGCAGACAATGAAGAACTGCTTTGGCAGTCAGAAGAGATTCAAAATACAGGAGATTGGCAATCGTACTTAGTTGCTTTTACCCCCACCAATAATTATAGATACATCACTCTTAGAGCCACAAGTACTTGCGGTGAAGGACGTTTGTTGGCCGACAACATTAGGGCTTACGGTAATGACCCCAATTTTGAGCCCATCATACAAGCCACAAATACGCAAGCCTGTGGTGCTGGCGATTTCGTTTTTACCAATCCGGTTGAAAATGCAAGGTATCGCTGGGAGCGCAACGGTGTTGAAGTAGCCGAAACCAACGAACATTTTTTAGAAATTGATCAGGCAGGCAATTATACAGTAACCCTTTTAACAGACTGCGGCGATTTTCAAAGCGATGCTATTACCATAGAAGCGGGCAATCCACCACTTGCTCCTACTATTATTGGCGATGGGGTACTTTGCGGAGATGGAGAATTGATCAGCCTTTTCGCACAAAATCCAGACCCAAACACAACTTATGAATGGTATTTAGAGGGTGAAGCAGCTATTCAAGGCGAAGGCACTGAATTCAACCCTTTACTGCCAGGATTTTATTCTGTACAAGCTACCAATGGATGCGGCAGCAGTACAAGTGATGCTTTTGAAGTAGTAGAAGGCCCCAGCCCAGCTACGCCAGTGATTTCGGGAGGTGCAGAGCTATGTTTGGGCGAAACCGCAACGCTCACCGTAGAGAATGAGGAAAACGGTGTTACCTACTTTTGGTTTGCTATCGGCGTACCCGACGCCATAGCAGAAGGCCCGGTCTTTATTACGGATGAAGGAGGTGTTTTTTATGTAGTCGCTGATAATGCCTGTAAAACAGCCCGCTCTAATAACGAATTTGTAGTGAACATACCCGAGGCCATCTGCAATGGCACAGGCGAAGATTGCAGCGATGTTTTAGTATCCGAGCTGCCTTTTTATGATCAGCCCGCCCGCGGTTTTTTTGAAACAGCAAGGGCTGCCTCAGATTTTACAGGAGAAGATGCTTGTGAGCCAGACTATTTTCAAGGAAAGGAATTCGTATTCAGTTACGTTCCCGAGCAAAACCAATGCATTAATGTCCAATTGGGCAATCCAGAAAAGCAACCCCTTGCATTATTGGTGACACAGCAATGTGAACCCTTTCGAGAGTGCATCGCCACTTCTCTGAGTGAAGGTGGTAACAATTCGCAAATCAATGGATTGCAACTAAATGCTGGTGAGCTTTACTATTTTGTTGTCGGTACATCACTACCCGGTGAAAATGTGCCTTTCTTGTTTTTGATGGAGGAATGTGTGTCTAGTGAGGAATGCCCCGAAGGTGAGGTAGCTGTTCCAACATGGGAGAACCCCGGTTTGGAAGATACGCCGGAAGAAGACAGGGCTCCAATAGGATGGGAGGAAAGTGGCATACGAAGTGTATTCACCCCAGTTTCGCCAGACATTCAGCCAATAAGTATTGCTCAGGCAGCTTCTGAAGGCAACTCTTACGTTGGTATTACGGCTTTTCCCGGAGGCACTAATGACGATTACCAAGAGGGCATAGCCCAAGAATTGGGCGAGCCACTGTTAGCAGGCACTGAGTATGCTTTTTCGGTAGATCTAGCCAATCCTGCTCTAGAACCGGGAGATTTTAGAGGCTGCGGTGGAATTGAAATCTGGGCCGGCAATGCTGTAAATGATTTTGCTGAACTTTTGTGGACTTCACCCGCTATTGCCGATAACACAGATTGGCAAAGCTTTACGGTCAACTTTACACCTACTGCCGATTACACCCACATTCAAATCTTGGCAGCTTTGTATCCCGGTTGTAACCGCGATTATGTGTTAGTGGATAATTTCGTAGAAATCGTTACCGATATTGAGCCTCCTGAAATAGAAGCTACTACCGATATTATTTGCCCGGGAGAATTTCCAGTTTTGTCTATAGAAGAAGTGGATGGAGCCACTTACCAATGGTTCTTGAACGAAGCACCGATAGGCACCAATACCAACACCATTGAGGCACAAGCGCCCGGTGAGTACAAGGTAAGTGTTATTGTGCAATGCAATACCGTAGAAAGCGAACCTATCACCATTGATGAAGCGGCCATACCCGAAGAACCTGTCATTTCAGGCAATGAATTTATATGTAATGGCGCCCCTACGATGCTAACTATAGAAAATTTAATGGGCAACAATGACCCATCATTTACTTACGCTTGGTATTTGAATGGAGTAGAACTAGGCATAGCAGGTACGGAATTAGAAGCCAATCAACCCGGTACTTACACGGTAGGTGTGAGGTATGCCTGCGGTGAGATAATTAGCGAAGCCTTTGAGCTGGACTTTGCGCCAGAGACACAAACCCCCAATATTACAGGTCAAACTGTTTTTTGTGATACAGGTTCTGGAGAAATTCGTTTAACAAATCCACAGGCAGGTGTTACTTACCAATGGTTTTTTGAAGAAACGGAAATAGCAGGAGCAAATGGCACACGTATAGAGATTACCGGAGAAGGAAGCTATTATTTAGAAGCTACAGGTATTTGTAGCACCCAGCAGAGTGAAGAATTTATTGTAGAAGCTGCCTTTGATCCAAATGTGCCCGAACTAGCCATTGAGGATGTAGACTGCGATTCCCCATTTAGAAGACTGAATGTGACCAATGCCCAAGAAGATTTGACATATATTTGGGTGCTCAACGGTACAGATACTGTACAAGAAAGCTCTGCGCCTTTTCTAGAAACGAATCTTTTGGGTGAATATCAGGTAATTGCTTCTAATAACTGCTTGGGTACAGTTTCAGAAAGCGTGACGCTAGAAGATACCAACAACGAATCTCCAGTGCCTATCATTTCAGGGGTTGCCGTCATCTGCGAGGGTACTACAGGTACGCTTACCATAGACAACTTTGATGTAATTTATGAGTACCAATGGTTAAAAGACGGACAGCCCATTGAAGGGGCCAATCTCAAAGATTTAGTGGTGAGTGAAGAGGCCAATTACAGTGTAAGGCAATTCGACGGTTGTGAAGAAAAATTGAGTGAAGGAATATTGGTTAGGGTAACGAATGAGTCGCTTGTAGTAGGCATTGCAGGTCCGAACAGCGTATGCGAAGGCCAATCCATTATACTTGACGCTTCAGGCGTACCAATGGATATGCTGCCTATTTGGTATAGAAATGAGGAAGAAGACCCTGTAGGACAAGGGTTCCAGTTTGAAGTATCAGAAGAAGGTGCTTATTATTTCATCGTAAACACTACCTGTCAAACATTTACCAGTTCTACTAAAGAAATTACAGTAACGCCTACCTTTGCCCAACTTCGAGTAACTGGGGACAACGATTTTTGTGAAGGTGAGAGTATTGTTATCAGCATAGAGAATACAGGAGAGATATCAGAAGCAGAAATCACTTGGTTTAAGGAAGGTGATCCAACCGTGCTCGGTAGAGATTTTTCTTTGGAAGTAACGGAGGCCGGAAATTATTACGTAGAAGTAACAGACGATTGTAAAAATCAACAAAGCGAGCTATTTGAGGTGCAATTGTCTGAACTGCCAGAAATCCCAGAGATTGCTGGCGAGAACCAAATTTGCCAAGAGTCCAGTACTCTTCTAAGCATAGTGCCCCAAGAAAATACAGCGTATACTTGGACTTTAGATGGTGTAGACTTAGGTAAAAACACGCCCGAAATTAGTGCGGATGCACCCGGTAGCTACCAAGTAGAAATAAGCAACGCTTGTGGCAGCGTACTTTCTGAGGTATTCGTTTTAGAGGAGGTCTCTATTGAGGCGACTATTAGTAGCGATACTACCATTGAAGCGGGCAGTAGTGTACAACTCTTTGCCGATGGAGGCGCAGAATACAATTGGTCGCCTGCCGCCTCTTTGGATAATCCAATGGTGAACAATCCTATTGCTTCACCCGAGGTTAGCACAACTTATTCAGTCGTGGTTACTTCAGTACAAGGCTGCGAAGAAGAGCGCACCGTTACAGTAAATGTCATCCCACCGAGTGGAACAGAGGCGCTTAGCATCCCCAATGTATTTTCACCCAACAACGATGGTTTCAACGACTTTTGGGAGATCGCAGGGGTTTCATTTGCCAATCCGATAGAGGTTACAGTTTTTGACAGATGGGGCGCCAAAGTGTTTTATTCTGCCGAATATCAAGAACCTTGGGATGGTACTTTGGATGGTCGCAATCTTCCTGTGGGTACGTATTTCTACGTGATCCAACCTAAAGGTAATGAAGAGACCAAACCCATTACAGGACATGTTAGCATACTAAAATAGCCTATGATGAAAAGATTACTACCATACGTTTTTGTTTTGCTGTTGGCGTTTCAGGTGTATGCACAGCAGCGCCCACAGTACCAGCATTACATTCAAAATGGGATGCTTATTAACCCGGCAGTTACAGGTATAGAGGGGGAGCTTTCTGCCCGAGTGGGCTACAGGCAACAGTGGACTGGCATAGAAGGCGCACCACGTACTATGTATGCTACAGTGCAAACCTCGCTCGATGGCCTTTTGGGCAAAAGGCAAAAGCCCGTATTGCCTTTATCATTACAACAAAATACAGGGGGTAGGCATGGAATAGGCCTCAGTGTGTTTTCAGATAGGATCGGGCCTTTTCAGCAAAATGAAGTGATGGCCAAATATGCTTACCATTTGCCAATTAGTTCAAATCAAAGATTATCAGCCGGCCTAGGTCTAGGGGTTTTCAATCAGAGTTTAAATACAGAGATGTTGGAGTTTGCCAATGCAGGTGATCCAGTTACCGGTAACTACATAGACCCTCAAAATAGCCCAGCTGTAACCTTAGGGCTTTGGTACAGTGGCAATCGCCATTTTGCCGGGGTTTCGTATTATCAGCTTTTTCAAAACAATGTTTTGGATAATGTCGAGCGCTTACCTTACAGACACTTGCTGCTTTCGGCAGGTTATAAGTTGGTTTCTACCGATGCTTTAGACCTTGGCGCGAGCACTTTATTTAAAAGGCTAGAAAACTTGAATTGGACAGTAGACCTGAACCTTACCGCTGGTTTTTACAAAAGGGTTTGGTTAGGTATATCTTGGAGGAGCAGTAATGAAGCCATCGCCTTTACAAGATTGGCCATTAACGAGCAGATCGATATTGCATACAGTTTTGCAATGGGTTATGGCAACACCATTTCGGCCTTTAGCCAAGGCAACCATGAAGTAAGCGTTGGGTTTAGATTACCAAGGATGCAAGGGTTGTTCTGCCCTAATTATTTTTGGTAGAAATTGAGTTTTTCGCATTCACCAAGCTTTTATTTTACCAAAAACCTCATATTCTCTGATTTTGTCAAATCGTCACTTTCGAGATGCAAATTCAATAAATAAAGTCCTTTACTGAGATCATTATTAGTAAACATTAATTGATGTTCATGAAAGCCTCCTTTTACGTTTTCAAGTGTTTGAGAGAGGATTTTTTTGCCAGTCATGTCAAAAATCGTAAAAACAGCATTATTGCGTACCGCATCAACTGGTAAAGAAAATGGAATGTTGACTTGTTCGCTTGTGGGATTTGGGAATACTTCTCCAATAAAAATTTTGCTGTTCAACTGAGAGTCGCCATATAGAATCTTAAACCTAGCCTTTTCTTTGGCAGTAAAAGCGTAAATATTATTTTGAGCCATATCTACTGTAAATCCTGTGCTTTCATCTTCTAGGTAAAGAGGTAGTCCAAGTTCTTTTATTAAGATATGGTCCCATTCAAGAGTGAGCGTGCTGCTTTCTAAAGATGGGATAACCTCAAACTCCCATTCGTGCTCTGAGCTATTGGGTACAACATCTTTTAGAAAATAAGGATAAAAGTAATCGTCATGCTCAAAGTGAAAGCTACTATGAAAATTGGCTATTGGAGGTCGCATGCCATCAAACTCATCTTTACTAAGGGATGCATCTTCTCTCATGCCTATACCACCTGTAATCTTTGAGCCCTGATTGTCTTGCAGCAAAAGATCTAGCTCCCAATTATCGGTATCGAATTGCTCTTTGAGACGATTGTTGGCCGCAATCCTTCCACCTGATATTGAGTTATCTTTTATAGGAGAAACAGAAATATTTGTTGCATTTTCGGCAAACCAGATAGCGCCTTGAAATAGAGGCAAAATTCCATTCCCTCTGTTATACCCAGAGGATGTATAATAATAGAAATCGCCGAGTGCACCAATGCCATTGTCTTCCAAAACGTCTTCCCATTGTATAGGGAAAGGATAGGGCGTGGCTATCATATTCCAACCTTGCCTTAAGGACATCTGAAATGGGTTTTCGCTATTTGCCCTCACTACACTGCCTGCGCCAGAGTCGAATGAGGTAGGTTCATCAAATATCAATAAATAGCCTCTTCCAGGTTCAATATTGAAATTTCCCAACTCTTGGTAGTTGCTATTTTGCACCCTAAACAACCTCCATTTCGATTTATCATATTGGCCAAGTTCATCTAAAACACTGGTTGGACCAGCATTGTCCAACTCTAAAGGGATTGAAAATAAATTGTAGTCCCCAGCCGTATTTCCTGCGGCTAAATCTGGAATGACAACTCCATTCGGATAGTACAGGTAAGCATAGGCTGTATTACTGATTACATTAGCGCATCCGTTAAATGTAAATTCGAAATAATATTCTATGCCAATATCATCTACATTGGCATTTACCTGATAGGTATACTCATTACCATTATTGCTTACATTAAACGGGCCTTCCCAATTGTCTTCGGCAATGCCTTTATAATAAATTTGTGCAGCACTCACTG
>CAKZMZ010000123.1 GCA_937129345.1 uncultured Thalassovita sp.
CCTACATCAAATGCAGGTGCCGATAAAGAGGTATCATTGTCATCAACTAGTTTTGTTTTAGAAGGTAGTGGTAGCGACCCAGATGGGGGAGAGGTAACCTATTTATGGAGCCAAGTGAGTGGTCCAAACACGGCAACGCTCAGTGGGGTCACGAGTGCAACCCTAACGGTCTCGGGAATCGCTGAAGGTATTTATGTTTTCAGTCTACAGGTTACGGACGATGAGGGCAATACGGTAAGCGATGAGGTTTCTATAACGGTTAGTAAGGAAGATATAAAACCTACGGTAGATGTGAGCGCTGATCAAGAAGTTTTCTTATCATCATCATCAAGTTTTGTTTTAGAGGGCAGTGGAAGTGATCCTGATGGAGGTGAGATCACACTTCTTTGGAGACAAAGTAGTGGCCCTAACTCAGCGGCCCTCAGTGGAACCGCTAAAGAAATACTAACGGTTTCTAACATAGTCGAGGGGCAATATATGTTTGAGTTACAGGTAACCGATGATGAAGGAAATAGTGTGAGCGATTCTGTTAGCGTAACGGTAATCAATGATGTTGTGAGCAATGAGTTTCCATCAGTAAATGTGAGTTTCCCCCAAAATAATGCAACCTTTCAAGAAGGCATTAGTATTACGATAACTGCTGATGCATCTGATGCTGATGGTTCTGTTAGCGAAGTACGCTTTTACGTAAATGATACCTTAAAATCTACGGTGGAAACTGTACCATTTAGGTACATTTGGGAAAATGTTTACATTGGCAACCACACGATTTGGGTTGAGGCTTACGATGATTTAGGCGAAAAAACAACATCTGAAAGTATTCAGATTTCAGTGGTAGATGCCAATCCTTTGAGTTTACATAAAAATGGGGAAACAAGTCTTATTGCTTTTCCCAATCCATTTAACAGTATCCTTAATTTAGAGGTAGGTGCCTTACCAGGCCAACAACAGGTTCAATTTCGATTAATTTCTGTAGATGGTAGCATAGTGGATTCTTTCTCTAAAAAGATTTTGCCTAATAAACCCATAAGTTTCGATTTAAATAGACTGAGTAATGGTATTTACTATCTATCATTTAAACTAGGCGATAAGGTTTACAGACTCAAAACCGTTAAAATTTAAGTGTTGTTTACCGGATTTAGTATTTTCAGCAATAAAATGCCTATCTCGATTCAATAATAAAATTTCAATTCTATAAAAAAAAGCCACCTTTTTAAAGGTGGCTTTTATATTTTATCTTATAACTGATTAGGTCATCTTAGAAAGAATATCGAGCTGAGATTTTAAATCTTCTAGCTTTTTGTTGGCCTGATCTATTCTAGTGCTAAATTCTTTTTTCAATTTATCCGCAGTTTTAGAAGTAGCAAAGAAAGCAAGGTTATTTTCCCAAAGTGCAATGTCATTTTCAAGGGCCGAAATTTTCTTTCTAATGGCATGCTCTTGCCTGCGCATTTTAGAACCTAGCTGCGGTGCTTTTTTATAAAAATCTACGTGTGCTTGTAACTTTTTCTTTTCCTTTTTCTCCTCGTCTTCTTCAGGATATTTATCGTAAAAAGCTTCGAATGCTGAAATAAACTGCTCTAAAATGTTATTGATATCTTTTTTAGGAACATAGCCTATAGACAGATACTCATCGATAAGCTTATTGAGTTGTTCCTCGTCGCCAGACTTTTCTTCTGCCAATGCTTCAATGTTTTGGCAAATTTCTTTTTTGGCTTTTAGGTTATCCTTAAACTCTTTATCCTTACTGCTGCGTTGCTCTCTTTTTCTGTTAAAGAAAGTATCGCAAGCTGCTTTAAAGCGCTTGTAAATCTTTTCTCTTTGCGCTTCGGGTACCGGTCCAATCTCTTTCCAATCGCGTTGTAATGCTTTAAGTTTTTCAGCAGTTTCTCTCCAATCCTCACTATCTTTTAGTTCTTCTGCCTTTTCACAGAGTGCTTCTTTTTTCTCTAGGTTCTCTTTTCTAAATGCTTCTAGTCTTTCAAAGAATTTACCCTTATTATTAAAAAACTGCTTAAAATTGCCCCAGAACTGCTTATTTATACTTTTGGCCACTTCTCTTGGCAAAGGGCCTATGGCTTCCCACTTTTTCTGAATGGCCAATAACTCTTTGGTTTTCTCATTCCACTCTTTGATCCGCTCAGAATCAAAACTTGCAAAAGGTTCTACCTCAAGGCAAAGTGCCTGTTTGGCTTCCATATTTTCGTTCAACTGCTTCTTGTAAACCTCTGCATATTCTCTCTTTTTATCGTACAGGGCATCTGAGGCTTTCTTGAGTCTTTCCCAAACCTCATCAGATTTTTCTTTTGGAATGGGGCCCACTGCTTTGTACTCCTCGTGTAAATGTTTAAGTAACTTTAATGCTTCATTTACATTTTCGTGCTCAATAAGATTTTCGGCTTTTTCGCAAATCTGTTCTTTGGCCTCAAGATTTTTCTTCCTGTCAATTTCTTTTAATTCGTACTCTATGCTTTTGTGATCATAGAAGAGATCTAGCAATGCATTGTAGGTTCTATAAAGGTTATCGGCATCTATTTGAGGTACTGAGCCAATTTCCTTCCATTGCTTTTGAAGTTTTTTGATTTTGGCCAAGCTGCCTTGTTGATCAGGGCTGTTGGAGATTTCCTTAATTTCTTGAATTATGGCTTGCTTGGCTTTTATAAGTGTTTGCAAACTCGGTATATATTTTAGAAGGCTTAAAGTCAAAGCCTTCTTCAGATTCGTTGTTTTGGGCTTTATAATTTTCAAGTGCGGCAGTTCTTTCTTCACTTCTAAATTGATTTACAATTTCCCTAAGTTTTCTAATGACCTTATCTGCCTTCCTTATATTGTTTTCGGTGAGTTGCTCTTTACCAAGTACGACCGCTTTTTCTATAGTAAGCCCCTCAAAGTCTATTTCTTCCTCTTCTTCTTCCTCTTCATCGTGTAGGTCTGAGCCATCATCCTCATCATCTTCATCCTGCTCATCAGATGCTTCTTCCTTACTATCGCTATCGGTTTCAGTATCGCGGCTATTTTGTTCTTGCTCTACTGATGCGGTATCAACAGTTGTTTCAGTTTCTTCAGCGCTTGCTTCTACCTTTTCAGCTTCTTCTATTGTAGCCTTTTCAGGCTCTTCCTCTATTGCATCTACTTTACTTGTTGGTGCCTCCTCGCTAACTGTTGGAACTTCAGTTTTCTCATCTTCTAAATAATCATCTGAGTTTTCAACCGAGTTTTCAACCGAGTTTTCAACTGATTCTTCTTGTTTTTCCACTTCTTGTGGCGGTGTAGCCTCACTTTCAGGTTGCTTTTCAGCATCTTTACTTTCGGTAGACTTTTCTTCGGCAGTTTTGTCTGAATTTTCTAAACCAGAATTTTCTGTACCTTCCTCTTTAGGATCTTTATCTTCGTTCATATCTTAAGATGTTTGCAGCACAAAGCTAACAAAATCAAATTAATTTAGTCGGGGGTCTTTTGGATAATTTGATAATACCTCGTATTTCTGCCCCATAGATTTCAATATGTCTTTCCAGAGCTTTTCAGGTTCTATTGTGAATAATTTCTGCAGATTGGTTCTGGCAATGACCCATGAGTTTTGGTCAATTTCATTTTTTAGTTGTTCGTTGCCCCACCCACTGTAACCAACAAAAAACCGGCAGTTGCCATCGTGTATTTTACCTTGGGCGTGCAAAGCCTTTAATTGCTCGTAATTGCCACTCCAATAAACTCCGTCTTTAAGTTCTATAGAATTTTCAAGAAAATCGAAAGTGTGGATAAAATGTAGGGTGTTTTGCTCTACGGGCCCGCCTACGTACAATGGGTTTTCTTCTAAAAATATATTGTCGTTATCTTCAATTCTTACTTTGGCAGGCCGGTTGAACACCAGCCCAAAAGCGCCGTTTTCTTGACTTTCGCACATAAGTACCACCGATCGCTCAAAATTTGGGTCTGCCAAAAATGGCTCAGCGAGCAAAATATCTCCTTTTTGAACTTCAGGGTTTTCGTTTAAATATCCATTAAAAGTGAACATGTTTTTAGGCATTGTTTGTCTTTCAATCAAATTGAAAGTTTTTTTTTAGAAATCAAAATTGGTGGTCTTTCATTTTAAACTATAGAAAATACCATAATGTAAGATATATGGCTTTTTACCATTAAAATGAAACAAAAGAAGTGTGACCTACTAGTTTAGTAATAATAAAAAGTAAGCTCTGTGGGTTTATGCTGGTATTTTCGTTTGCGCGTTCAGTAAAACTATCTCTATCTACCTAACTGTAATGAGGTAATGTCTTAAGCTGATAAGTTAATATTAATAATTTTTCTTAGCAAGGATATCCGCTTTTAAAACAAGGTAACTTTTTTGAGTGTATCTTCTCCAACCTTAAAAAATTCTTTGTGAGAATCGAATGGTTTCTCGTTATTGGTTTCTGGCTTTGCATAGGAGCCATCCTCCTGCATCTCGTAAGAGTTTACATTATCGCGTAGATTGTATTCTAAAATATTGATGGCTTCTTGCTTACACTGTTCATCTACAAATAAAAACAAGGATTCTATGCGTCTGTCAAAGCTTCGCACCATAGCATCGGCGCTACCGCCATAAACTTTAGGGTCGCCATTGTTGTGGAAATAAAAGATACGAGAATGCTCAAGGTAATTGCCGACTATTGACTTAACCATAATATTTTCGCTAAGGCCTTTTCTGCCAGGGCGTAGGCAGCAGATACCGCGCACAATAAGTTTTATTGGAACACCCGCCTGAGATGCCTTATAAAGTGCATCAATAAATTTATCGTCTTGTAGGGAATTTACCTTGATAACAATGCCGCTTGGTAATCCTGCTTTTGCATTTTTGGCTTCTTGCCTGATCAAAGAGATCAAATCGGTACGCATCCTTACAGGCGCGGTAAGCAAATAATCGTACTTTTGCGGATAAGAATGTCCTGTAATAGCATTAAAAAATTCTGAAACATCCCTGGCGTAAATTTCTTTGGTTGTGATCAGCCCAATATCTGTGTAAAGCTTTGAGGTATCTTCATTGTAATTACCGCTAGACATGTGCACATAGCGCGTTACTTTATCGCCTTCTTTTCTTACAACGAGCAACATTTTTGTGTGAGTTTTTAAATAACCTATGCCGTGAATCACAAAGCAACCAGCATCTTGCAGTTTTTTGGCTTCTCTTATGTTGTTTTCCTCGTCAAAGCGGGCTTTGATCTCGAACATGACCGAAACGTGCTTGCCGTTTTCAGCAGCCTTAAACAAAGCATTGGTAATGCGCGACTCTTTGGCTACCCTGTAAATGGTAATTTTAATGGCGAGTACGTTGGGGTCTTCTGCAGCGGCTTCGATTAGTTTGAGCAAAGGTTCTGTACTATTGTAAGGGTGATGTAATAGTACATCTCGCTTTCTAAAAATGTTAAAGGCACTTTCTTCAGAGTCGTCATGCCGCATGGTAATTGGTTTTACAGGTTTTTTGCTGCTTGGTAAATGGTATTTAAATGCACTATGGTTAATAATTTGCCAAAGTCCTGTAAAATCTATGAGTGATGGCGCATAAAAAATATTAAAGTGATCAATGCCCCACCTAGACGTTAAGTAATTGATCATCCAAGTATCTGCACCCTCTTCCACTTCTAAACGAACAACCCTGCCAGTTTTACGGGTTTTTAGCTTTCGCTTGATTTCATCAATAAAATCACTTTCTAAATCCTCGCTTTCTTCTAGGGTAAAATCCCCATTTCTTGTAATTCTCAATAGGTTGGTAGAGATAATGCTCACATTTCTAAACAGTCTATTAATATTACTCCTAATAATAGACTCTATGGGCACGAATACCATTTCATCTTCCCTAAAAATCTCGTAGAAACGCGGTAGGTTTTGTGGTATTTGTATAAAGGATATCTTGTTCACTTCTTTGCCGTCTACTTCTTCTTTGGTTACCACGCCAAAGCAAAGCAGCTTGTTCATGAGCATAGGGAAAGTATGGAAAGCATCTGAGACCATGGGTGTAAGCATAGGGAATATGGTCTTGGTAAAATAGGCATTTGCAGATTCTCGCTCTTCTTCGGTCAACTCGTCTACGCCTGCTATGCTAAAGTTATTCTCAGAGAACTTTGGAACGAGTTCTTTATGGTAATAATCGTATTTTTCCTTTACAAAATCTTGCACTTCTCCCAGCAAGGTAGCTCTAAAGGGTTCCTCGCGTAAGCCAGAATAATCCAACCTTTGCTTGTCATAATCTATGTAATTGTATAAGCTGCCAACACGAACCATAAAAAACTCGTCCAGATTAGACGAAGAAATCGCAATGAACTTAAGCCTCTCTAGAATAGATCGCTTTTTATTTTTAGCCTGATCGAGTACTCTGTGGTTAAACTGTACCCAACTTAAGTCTCTACTGATGTAAACACTTTTTTGAATGAGTGCTTCCACTCGCTCTTTGTATGCAGAAGGATTTCCTGTCATGGTTTTATCTTCTATTTTAAATGGCGTTTGACTTTTTGATAGACTTTTGGGTTTTTTCGAAATCATCAGGCTGTGGTTGAAGCTGAAAATATTATGCGCTAAATATACACTTTGAGGGCAAGGCTGGCAAATTGTTCTTGCCATTATCGGGGAGTGCATTCTTTATCAATCCTATTCTACAGTTCAAGCATCTTATACAACAGTTCATAGGTACAAATCGACTGCCCACGTACAAAACCAAAGCCTGTTTGCCTATGTCTTGGTTCAAAGTATGTAAAAAAAGTTTCAACTAATTATTAAAATCTTATGATTAAAAACAAATTGAACTACTTAGCTACCTTACTATTAGTAGTGCTATCACTTTCTTTTTCTGGATGTGATGACGACGAGGATCCACCAGCACCACCATCTAATAACATTGCTGACATTGTGAGCTCAGACTCAAGGTTTACTACCTTACTAGCAGCTCTACAAGAAGCTGGATTAGTAGAAACCTTTAGCGGAGACACACCTTACACAGTTTTCGCTCCGACCGACGACGCTTTTAACGCTTACCTGAGCGCCAACGGTCTTACAGCAACAGACTTATTGAACAGCCCCGATTTGGCAGGGATTTTACAGTACCATGTAGTACAGGGTGCCGTGCAATCTAGTGCTTTATCTAATGGCCCAGTTGAAACTTTAACTGGTGAGAATGTATATGTTAATGTTAATAATGGCGTAGTGATCAATGGCAAATCTACTGTAACTTCAGCAGATGTAGCCGCAGACAATGGCGTAATTCATGTAATTGATGCTGTACTTGAGCCTGCTGCCGGATCAGTTGTAGATATAGCAGCTGGAAACGATGATTTTTCTACTTTAGTTGGTCTATTGCAACAATATGGATTAGATGCTGCTCTAGCTGCTGATGGTCCTTTTACAGTATTTGCTCCTACCAATGCTGCTTTTGATAAAATTGCAGATGTATTGCCAACTCTATCTCAAGAAGAAGTTGAAGCTATTTTGAGATTTCATGTTATACCAGACAGAGCTTTCTCTTCTGATTTAACTACACAGAGATATGCTACGTTAAATGATGCTAAAGGTATAGATGTAGAAGTAAGTGGTGGAACTATTACAGTAAATGGTACAGAAGAAATCAATCCTGCTACTGCCAACATTAATGCAACTAACGGTGTAATTCACGTAATTGATGACGTATTGTTACCGCCTCAAACAATTGCTGAAGTAGTAACAAGCGATGAAAGGTTTGCTACTTTATTAGCTGCTGTAGGTCAAGCTGAGTTAGTTACTTTATTAAGCTCAGACGGTCCTTTTACTGTATTTGCCCCAACTGACGAGGCTTTTACAGCTTATTTAGAAAAAACTGGATTAACTGCTGAAGAGCTTTTGGCCAGTGACCAATTGGCAGATATTCTACAATATCACGTAGTACCAGGCGAAGTGTTGTCAACTGCCTTATCAAATGGTGGTGTGGCCACTGCAGGTGGTGATACTATTTTTGTAAACGTAAATGATGGCGTAGTAATCAATGGTAACTCAACAGTAATTGATGCAGATGTTGATGCTTACAATGGAGTTATTCATGTAATAGATGCGGTATTAGAACCAGCGCCAGGAACTATAGTAGACATAGCCGCAGGTAATGAAAACTTTACTCAGTTAGTAGCTTTATTACAACAGTATGGTTTAGATGCTGCTTTGGCAGGCGATGGTCCTTTTACTGTATTTGCTCCAACTGATGAGGCATTTGAGAAAATTTCAGCAGTCCTACCTACACTAACTGACGCAGAGATTGAAGATATTTTGAAGTTCCACGTAGTGCCAGCAAGAGCTTTCTCTTCTGATTTGATGACTCAAGATTATCCGACGCTTAACGAAAGAAGGCCACTTTCTGTAGACTTAACCCAAGGTATAGTAATAAATGGAACTGAAGAAGTATTACCTGCAAATGCAAACATCAATGCTACTAATGGAGTAATTCATGTAATAGATGATGTATTATTACCAAGAAGATCCGTAGTAGATAGGGCTTTGTATAATGAGAGCTTTTCAATATTGGTAGAAGCGTTGATTAAAACAGAATTAGTAACTGTTCTAGATACTTTAGAAGCTGCTAAAGCAACAGTATTTGCTCCTACCAATACTGCTTTTGAAGCTGCTCTAGATGCTTTAGGTTTTGCCACACTAGATGATGTTCCAGTAGATTTATTAGGTGAAATTTTGTTACACCACGTGATTTTTGAAGAGACTTCAATATTGTCTACAGACTTAGAAGACGGAGTGTTCTATCCAACTGTAAATGGTGCAGCTATTAAGTTTAATGCTAATGGCTTAACTTTTACAGACGGTCAAGACAACGATGTGCCACTTAATGCAGGTTTACTTGATTTGGAAGAAAGCAACGGTGTAGTTCATGTATTGGATGGCGTATTGCAACCACCAACTCAGAACATTGTGGAAATTACATTGGCGCAAGACCCTGAGTTTTCTACTTTGGTAAGCTTATTACAAAGAGTTGAGTTAGTTAGCACATTATCGGATGTGGATGCAGACTTTACTGTATTTGCTCCAACCAACCAAGCTTTTACCGATTTAGGTATCGACCCAGAGACGCTTACTGATGAGGAAGTTACAGACATATTATTGTACCATGTTGTAGGAGAAAGGGTATTCTCTTCTGATTTATCTGATCAAGCTGAAGTAACTACACTTTCTAATGATGCCACTTTTATAGTAAACATTGGCAATACTGTAACCATCACAGATAACAGTGAAGCTACAGCGGACGACGCAACCGTTACTACCACTGATATTCAAGGTACTAATGGTGTAATACACATTATTGACAAGGTAATATTGCCTTAACAAATAATTAACTCTAAAAGAGTATATTGATTCCCTTATATAAAGAATCCGATAATTTATCGGGTTCTTTTTCCTTAATTAATTATCTATAAATTTGAAGCAGTAAACTGACTAACAATTATTAAACAAATTACTTATTTACATAATACAACAAGCTGGTATTCAAAGAAAGTGTTGGTAAAGAAACCGGGGGAAATATACAGGGGCTAATACCAAATTGAAGCTTGCCATTTATGACAGGCATATACCATACTCATTCTAGTAGCCAGTATATAAATACTTACAAGATGTTTAAAATAACAAACAGGTATCTTTACATAGGCCTATTAACTGTCTACTCGTATTTCAATATCTTATTAATAGATGGTGACAGGCTCTATGCTTTTGATGTATACCAAATCTACCTTTTTGTAAATCTGCTGGTAGATATATTTCTCATTTGGGAAGGAAACCGACTGATACAAAGTCTAAAAATTCCAGAAATTGTTGTTTTAAAGTATAAGGTAAACCGATTGGTAATCAACTTTGTCCTGAGTTTTTTGCTTTGTCTCTTAGTTTCTGCGGTAACAATAGCCATTTCTACTAGCTTTTATGAGCAATTACAAAAAAACTACATGGTCAATTTTAAGCTTTCCTTAGGATTTACCTTTAGAGTAAACCTATTCTTGCACTGCGTAAATGCCATAGTGTTCTACATAAACAGATATTCAGAGTCTAGATTAGAGACCATAAAACTACAAAAGCAATATGCAGAAGCGCGTTTTGATGTATTAAAAAGCCAGATCAATCCCCATTTTCTATTTAATAGCTTTAATGTGCTTTCCAACCTTGTTTATAAAAATCCCGATGATGCTTCTGAATTTATCAATGAAATGTCTAAGGTTTATAGATATGTACTTAAGTACCAAAACGAAAGGCTGGTGAGCTTAAAAGAAGAACTAAACTTCTTAGATGCCTACACTTACTTATTAAAAATAAGGTTTAGAGATAATCTACAGATTGAAAAGGACATAAAATTAGACATCTCTAGCATTTATGTAGTACCGGCTAGTTTGCAGATATTGATTGAAAATGCCGTTAAGCACAACGAGGTTTCCAAAGCGCACCCCTTAAAAATAATACTTACCCATACTCCAGATCAGGAGTTTTTTGTAATAAAAAATACCATAAAGGCCATAAAAAAAGGCGAAGTTAATTCTACAGAGGTAGGTCTTAAAAACATTGCGGCACGTTACGGGTTACTTTCTAGTAAACAGATGCAGGTAATAAAAGGTACAAATTCTTTTGAAGTACAAGTACCACTGCTGAAAATTCTAGAATATGAAAGTAGTAATAGTTGAAGATGAATACCTAGCCAGTGAACGCCTTGCCGAAATGGTAAAGGAATATGATCGAAGAATCGAAATCATAGAGTCATTTGAGAGTATAAATGAAACTATTCGTTTCTTTAATAATGGAGGTCATGCAGATCTGGTCTTTATGGATATCCAGCTATCCGACGGCAAAAGCTTTGAGATTTTTGAAAAAGCAGATTTAAAAGTCCCTGTTATTTTTACCACAGCCTACGATGACTTTATGCTTAAAGCTTTTAAGACCAACAGCGTAGATTATCTGCTCAAACCCATCAATTACAAAGACCTACGATTTGCGATAGACAAATACAAAGAATTTTGGTCAAAAAGAAACCAACCAGAAAGCATGTTCAGCTTCGACTACCAGCGTTTAGCCTCCGCTATAGAAGCCAAAGACGATTACAAAAAAAGATTTTTGATTAAAGTAGGAGATAGGCTAAAGTTTATTCCTGTAAAAGAAGTGGCCTGTTTTTATGCCGATGGCAAAGCGGTATATTTACTTGAAAAAAAAGGGCACAAATATGTGGTAGATTATACGCTCGAAGAAGTTGAACTTGAACAGCTCGATCCTAAAAAGTTTTTTAGGATCAATCGAAAGTTCATAGTTAGTTTAGAATCAATAAAAGAAATAAGATCCTATGTAAATAGCAGATTAAAGTTGATTTTACACACTCCTTGTGAGTATGACATTATTGTAAGCAGGGAAAAAGTAAACGGCTTTAAAATGTGGATAGATAAGTAATTAAAAGTATAAGCCAGTAAAATTTAACAATAACACTCTTCACAAACATTGAAAAAAATGAATAAAAAAGTCATCCTTTTTTTATTAACTCTTTTTTTTAGTCTTCAAAACTTCTCAATTAAAGCTCAGGAACCTAGCATTTACTCAGACTCTATCAAGAATGAAATCTTACAAATGAGTCAAAAAGTAGATGAGATTCAGCTAAACCTTGGAAAATCTTACAAGAAATCGAAGTGGGGAATAATCACCGCTACATTGGGCTATACAATAACTATTGCAGGCGGACAGATGCTAGGAGGCAGCAACAATGACCTTGGAGAAGCCTTATTATATACAGGAGGTGCCGTAGGAATAGCAGGAACGGCGGTTTTGATAGATTCTTTTAATGATATAGGTAGAGCTGCAGGAAGGCGAAAAAAGAAAAATAGATAACATTTGTTAGCAAATATTTAACAATCACTTTCATGGAAAATTAACAAAAGTAGAATTTTCTTACATCTGAAAGGTTTTAGGGCTAATACAAAAAAAATGCTCATATCTTATTATGATATTTGTATTATAACAAACACACAAAAGAAATTAAATAACTAAACTAATACTATTTATGAGCTCTTTACTATTCATTATTTGCTTGCTTGTTGGATCTTTCACCTTTTCTACATTATTGTATATTTATTTTGCGTATAATTCTAAGCCAGACCCAGAAGAAGCTTTTATGTACCACAGTTATAGTAATGGTGCTAATGAAACACTTCACATTAGTTTAGACAATACTTCAGAAGAGAAAGTAGCTTAAGAAATATAAATTAAACATTAAATAAGGGATGCGGAAGTTATTTCCGCATCCCTTTTTTATGTTCCTTATTGCTAAGACTGTTCGATCAATTAGATATAAGCCGGCCTAACTAGTTTGATATAACTCTACCAAATCGTTAACCCTTATTTTGCCTTCTTTTATTACCTTAGCCGTAATACCTGCATGACCTCGCATGGTATTGTATCCTCCTTCTCCAAGAGCCTCTTCCATTCTAGAGCAGGGATGACAGTAGCCCGTCATTTCTAATACAGCATCTCCGATTATAAATTGTTTGTCTTTAAAGGCAAGCAGATTTACACCGCTTACCACAATATTTCTCCTTAAAATGCCAGGATCTATTGGAGAAATGGACATGATAGAAGCAATAATGGGTAAATGTTCCGCTTGGATAAGCGTTACTGCTCTATTGCCAGATCCGTTGTATCGGTCTCCTATAAGACCTTTTTGATTTACCTCAACCTCCTTTACAGAGTTAAGTGGAGCACGAGTTTTGGGTCTCAAGCCGATCCAGGTTACTTTTCCTTTTTGGGGTATATGTTCCATTAGTTTTTTTAGACTATTGTTCTTGTTCAATGCTGTTTGCGCCATAAAAAAGCTTAGAGAAAAATTTGTTTTAATGCACTCCATAGTGCTTTCTTGGCTTCTACATCTTGCTCCAATTTAGGTAAGCTGTCTGAAAGTAGCATTGTTTTTCCGCTAATTTCAACACTTCGGTAATAAGCGGTATCTGAGGTAATACCGGCTGGATCCCAAGCAATACCAAAACTTATTAGGGTTTGGTAATCGATGTATTCTGCCAATTTACCCGAGCAATGTGCATTCTCTGAAATATTGACCAATGCAATGTCTGATAATTGTAGCGATACCGCACCACAAATCTTCAATAGCAATTGGCCATGTTGGGTTTCTAGAAATTCTTTTTCAGGGCTATCGACCAAAACTACTACAAGCTTTTTGTTTTTGCCCAAGTAGTTTAAGTTTAGAGATAGCTCTGCAGGGGGGACTTTTTGCTCAACTTCTACTACCTCCTCTTTTAGGCAGTAGATAGGTGTATCGAGAAAAAGACTCAAAAATGCAGACTCTGTAGACATAAAAAAATGCCTCTTTGCAGAGGCTATTAATCACGTAAAAAACTTCTAATTTAAACAGCAAAGCTTTCACCGCAGCCACAAGTGCGACTTGCGTTAGGGTTGATGAACTGAAAACCTTTACCATTAAGTCCATCTGAAAAATCTAGCGTGGTGCCTAGTAAATATAAAAGGCTTTTTCTGTCAACTTTTATCTGTATGCCTTTGTCTTCGAAGGTTTCGTCACTGTCAAGTGCCTCATTGTCAAACTTAAGGTCATACATAAGCCCTGAGCAGCCACCTCCTTTTACAAGCACTCTAAGTTGATGCTCTTCGCTGTGTCCTTCTTCTTGTTTTAACTCTAGTAATTTTTCTTTAGCGGTATCTGTTATATGTATCATAAGTATATCAAGTTCTGTTATACTGCAAATTTATTCACTAATTTAATAATCAATACGCAAAATCAACATGTAATTAGGTAACAGGGTTCAAAACGATGCTATAAACAGCTATGCTATTAATATCTCTATTGTAGTACAGCTTGTCTAAGGCATCGTACATGTTTTTTGCTCTAAAGTAGGAGGTATGCAACTCTTTATCGCCAATTACCCTCCACTGTATCGTAAAAGAACTTTCTTGTTCTTTATAACTTTTAACATAGCTCAACATTTTGTTGAGGGCGTCAATCTTGTCTAAACCAATGACCGTATGGAAGAGAAAAGATTGATTATGCCTTGGGTTTACGGTAATTAAATTTAATTTGACATTGCTTTCAGCATTGGAGTAATCAAATATAAGCTGCTCCTCCATACCTAAATGCTTTTCAATGGCACTTTGTATGCGAGCAACTTCTACATGAAAATCAGTGGACGCTTTCATTGAATAATCGATTGATTTTTATTTAGGCCTATAAGACATGAATTTTCAAAAAGTCTCTATTTTTTAGTTATTCCTTAAAACTGTTAACTTCACTTTAATAGATACAGAGTAATTTATCTTTTAAGGTAAAAAGCACAACAGGCGTCTTTTTTTAAAATGCGGTTAAGATAATATAAATTGAACATTAAATCTAAAATAACTGCTTTAATGTGTTGCCTTTCCAAATCCGCCGCCCCCGGGCGTAAAAATAGAAATCTTATCGCCGCTCCTTAATTTTAAAGTAATTATGCCCGAAATGGCTTCTTTACTACCGTTAGAATAAACAACGAACTGTTCACCTACTCCTCCAGCCTCACCTCCTTTTAAACCATAAGGTCTGGTTTTTCTATGTTGGCTAAGTAAAGTGAGCTCTACAGCAGTAAGGAATGAAATCTGTCTTTCTATGCCATGGCCCCCTCTGTATTTGCCGCTGCCTCCAGAGTTTTTTCTAATATAAAATCGCTCTACTCGCACGGGGTACCGCATTTCCATGATCTCTGCATCGGTAATGCGGGTGTTGGTCATGTGTTGGTGCACAGCTGAAGCTCCATGGAAATCTGGCCCTGCGCCAACACCGCCACCAATGGTCTCATAATAGCCAAAGTTTTCGTTTCCGAAAAGTAGGTTGTTCATAGTGCCTTGGCTGCATGCAGCCATGCCAAATGCTTTTAAGAGTGTATCGGTCAACCTTTGGCTGCTTTCTGTATTGCCACCGGCTACTGCAGGGCAATTTGCAGGGTCATCTACAAAGTTTGGGTTGAGCAGACAAGTAGGAAGCACCAATTCTACCTGACTCATAAGTCCTTCATTTAGTGGTATGTCTTTGTTGAGTAAGAGTCTGAGCACATAAATGATAACGCTGCGCGTAATGGCTTCCGTAGCATTTAAATTTTGAGGATGCACCTTGGCTGTGCCAGAAAAATCTATGTGCCATTTGCCTTGTTGCTCTTCAATTTTGACCTGAATAGGACTGCCATCATCTAAAAGTTCGGTGGCTTGGTAAGTTTGTTTTTGTAAGGTTTGTAGCTTTCCTGCCATTAATGAAGCCGTATATTTGTTGAGCTCCTGCATGTAATACGTCACTTTATCGCTACCAAACTGCTGGACTAATTGTGTAAGTGCCTTTTTGCCTGCAGCTATGGAAGCCAAGCCTGCATTTAAATCAGCAAGGTTTTCTTTCACAGACCTACTCGGGTATTGGCAATCTGTAAATAACTTTTTAATGATTGGCCATTGTACTTGGTGGTCTTTTACTATATGAGTTGGATGAATGACCACTCCTTCTTCTTCAAGGTTTTTGGCTTTGGCAGGGAAAGAACCTGGTGCGATACCGCCGATTTCGGCATGGTGGGCGCGGTTTGCCACATAGCCGATCAACTGTTTCTTTTGATTAAAAACACCTGCTATCAAAGTAATGTCGGGCAGGTGCGAACCTCCATAGGCAGGATGATTGGTAATGACTACATCGCCTTCTTCGATGCTAATGGCTTGTACAGTTTTTCTAATACATAAGCCCATGCTGCCCAAATGCACAGGTATATGCGGGGCGTTTACCACCAAATAACCCTCTTTATCTAGCAATGCACAGGAGAAATCTAGGCGCTCTTTAATATTTACAGAAAGTGCTGTTCTTTGTAGAAGCGCGCCCATTTCTTCCGCTACTGCCTTAAAGCGATTTGTAAAAAGTTCTAAAGAAACTGCCTCGTTTTTCGACTGTTCATTTGCTTGCCTTTTTTTTTGAGCCTCTTCTAATTGAAGTACAGCAGTATTATTGGCATCTATCATAAGTTGCCAGTTAGATTCGATGATTACCGTGCTGTTTTGGCTAACCAACAATGCAGGGCCTTCAATTTTTGCACCTGCCTTAAGTGACTCCCACTCATAAACAGGGGTAGACTGCCATTGATCGGCCAGAAAACAATCGATTTGCCTTGTATATTGAGGTACATAAGATTTGAGCTCTTGCGTACTTTCTGCAGAAGCCTCTTCCTTAGAAGAAGCAATTACTTTGATAGTGACCAGTTCGGGGATGCCCTCCTCGGGCAAGTATCCGTAGAGTTGCTCGTATTTTTCCTTAAAAACTGGCAAGGGGTCAGTACCTTTCTTGTAACTTACCTCCAAACTGTAGTTTTGGCCTTGGTACCTAAGATAAAGGTATACCTTCCTGATTTCTATTCCGTCTTTTTCAAACCCTTCTTCATACAATTGCGAAGCAGCATTATTTGATAGTTTTTGGATGATACCATCAAGCTCGCTTACTTCATGATAAGGTTTGAGTATCTCTTTTGTTGCGAAGCGCTCAATTTTGGCCTGTCCCATACCATAGGCACTTAGCAAACCAGCATCGTAAGGAACAATGACTTTTTCTATATTAAGAAGCTTGGCCACGCTACAAACATGTTGTCCACCTGCGCCACCAAAAGCCAATAGGGCATATTCAGTAGGGTCATATCCTTTTGAGATAGATATTTTCCTGATCGCTTCTGCCATTTTTTCATTGGCAATCTGTAAAAAACCAGCTAAAACCACTTCTCTTTCCTGATGTTGTTCTTCTTCATCGAGCAAGGTTAGCAAGGCTTTTTCAGATGCTTCCTTACTTAAAGGAATACCAAAAGATGTGGTATCTATCCTACCTAGCAGTAAGTTAACATCGGTTATGGTGAGTGGACCATGGTTGCCATAACAAGCAGGCCCTGGAAATGCGCTAGCGCTCTCTGGTCCCACTGTAAATTTGTATCCATCGTATTGGCAGATAGAACCCCCACCTGCAGCCACGGTTCTTATCGCTAATGAAGGCGCCATTAAGCGGTTGCCATCGATCTCGGTTTCAAATTGATAGTCATATTCTCCAGCGTAGCGAGAAACATCGGTACTGGTGCCGCCCATATCTAAGGTGATGATTTTTTCTTGCTTGGCTGATCTGGCAATGGCGGCAGCGCCTACAACTCCGCCAGCAGGACCGCTGAGCAAACTGTCTTTAGGCCTAAAGTATTTGGAGCCGTTGAGACCACCTGCACTGGTCATAATCCTGAGGTCGGTATCGGGTACTTTGGCGGCTATTTTATCTATGTAATCTTCGATAACAGGTGCCAAATAAGCATTGATTAGGGCAGTATTGGTCCTAGCCAAAAAATCTATACTCGGTTCTAGCTCAGCAGAAGTTGAAAGGTGACCAATACCGAATGCACTTAAGTATTGCTTTAGCTTTTTTTCATGTTCATCATTTAAATAGCTGTGCATAAAAGAAATGGCTACGGTGTTTATACCTGCTTCTTTTATGGCATTGACCACAGGTGCAATTTCGTTTTGTGAGAGCGGGTTCAGTATTTGGCCATCGGCACTTAATCTCTCGTCTATCTCTAGTACTTTCTCATGCAGGGGTGGAGTTTTATCCACTTTTAAAGAGAAGATGTTATTCCTAGTTTGGTCGCCAATGACCATAATATCTCTAAAACCCTTGGTAGTTAGTAAAGCGGTTGGCGCTCCTTTGCGCTCTAGAAGCGCATTGGTGCCTTTGGTAGATCCTATGCGCATTTGCATATTTGGGAGCTGCTCATGCAAGGTGGTTTCGGTAGCAATTCTTGCGGCCATTACGGGGGCTTCCTCAAAAGCGGTAATGCTAAATTGCATGGCAGGCTTTATTTCAAAATCGGGTGGTTTGCTCAAAGAAATCGCACCTTCTGCAGTAGAGGCCGATTTTATTTCGAATTGTTCTTCGGGAAAGTCTGAGAAAATAACCGAATAACCATTAAAGATATTTTTTTGAGTATGCCAATTTACCTTAGCCCTAAAGGTTTCGGCAGTTTCTACTTCTTCAATGCTACCTCTTAGCGCGCTATTGCTCAGTATTTTAATTCGCTTTACTTCATTAGTTGGCGAGGTTGCTATGCAATCGGTAAAAGTACCTCCTGTATCCGCCCAAATTTTCCATTTTCCCATGTACTAGTCTCTTATTGAGTGAATGTGTGAATGAGATAAAACGCTGTCAGAACACAAATGATCACTCTTGGTTTTCTCATTATGGTAATTACTAAATTAGGGTTCTCCTAAAGAAAATGATTGCATTCGTCACACTACTTATGTAAACATACTGCAGACAATATACGAAGTAGGATGCAGCGTCTAACAATATTCATTTTAGGAATTTTGTTTAAATTTCATGCATTAGCAGCTAAAAGGCCTTCTAACACATCTTTTTTAATGTCTTCAATATGCTCTAAGCCTGTAGAGATTCTGATGAGGCCATTGGTAATGCCCACGGCGTTTCTTTCCTCTTCTGATAATTTAGAATGTGTGGTAGAAGCAGGATGTGTGGCAATGCTGCGCGCATCGCCTAAGTTGGCCGTAAGCGAAATCATTTTTAATGCATCCAGAAACTTTTTGCCAGCTTCTAAACCTCCTTTTAGCTCAAAAGTAACCAAGCCACCGCCTTGGCGCATTTGCTTTTTGGCAAGCTCATGCTGAGGATGCGAACTCAAAAAAGGATATTTTACCCAGTTGACTTCTTCTCTCGCCTCAAGTGTTTTGGCCAGTGCAGATGCGTTGGCGCAGTGCCTGTCCATTCTAACGGCCAATGTCTCCAAACTTTTAGAAAGCAGCCAACCGTGAAAAGGCGACATGGCAGGTCCTGTATGTCTAGCCAAAAAACGCACTTCTTTGATCAAGTCTTTTTTGCCTAAAACTGCGCCACCCAATACGCGACCTTGCCCATCTATAAATTTAGTGGCCGAGTGGGTAATGATGTGCGCACCATAATCCGCTGGATTTTGGATGTATGGAGTAGCAAAACAGTTGTCTACACTCAGTAAAAGATTGTGTTTTTTTGCCAATTGCCCTAGGGCTTCTAGGTCGGCCAAGTCTTGCGCAGGGTTGGAGGGCGTTTCCACAAAAAGCAATTTGGTATTGGGCTGTATGGCTTTTCCCCATTCTTCTAAATTATTTATGGTTACATAGGTATGGCTAATACCCCACTTTGGCAAAAGTCTAGTAAGTATTTGATGCGTAGAGCCAAACAAAGACCTAGAAGCCACAATGTGGTCGCCTTGACCAACAAATGCAGCTATACTACAAAACATAGCTGCCATGCCAGAGGCCGTAGCAATGCCATCTTCGGTATGTTCCAATAAGCAAAGCTTTTGAATAAATTCATCATTATTCGGGTTGGAGTAGCGGGAGTAGATGTTGCCTGCTACCTCATCAGCAAACATGGCACGGGCTTCTTCGGCATCCTCAAAAACAAAGCTAGAAGTAGCATAAATGGGTACTGAGTGCTCGCTGTTTTGGCTTCTTTGCGACTGATGCCTTATGGCGTTGGTTTCGAAGTTTGTATATTCTGACATGACAAAAAATTACCTTTTTAATATATAGCCTTATTTAATGCTTGAGCTTTTCATATCTGTTGATCTAATAGCCAAAATTAAAGGCAATTTTTAATAATGAGCGATTTTGATTGACGATTTTTAAAAATATACTGGGTAATGTTATAGGTTTAAAGTTGATTTAAGCTGCTTCTTCTTTATATTTGATTGGTTTGATATAGCATTTTTTGAGAATAGGTGCTTTACAAAAAATTTCAAGGTAAGTTTAATGATGACAGCAGGCCAATCTGAGAGCGACGAGGAATTGATGCGAAAGATTTCGCTAGGGCTAGAGTCTGCGTTCAAAACACTTTTTGAAAATTACTACCCTGAATTGGTAAGGTTTGCTATTAAGCATGTGCGCTCTCCAGAAGAAGCAGAAGGTATTGTGCAAGAGGTATTCTTATACCTTTGGGACCACAGGGAGGATATCAAACTAAAAAGCTCATTAAAGGCCTATTTGTATGCCGCTACTCGTTACAGAGCCATTTACTTTTTTAGAAAGAAAAGCCGTTTGCCCGATTTTACAGAAGTCAACGAAGTGGTCGGCACTTCTGAGGGAGACGATGCGCAATTGCTTTTGGAGTATTTGGAGGTAGAAACGCGTATCATGGATGTTATTGAAGTCTTACCAACAAAATGTAAGGAGATTTATCTGTTGAGTAGAGAAGAAGGCCTGACCCACAAAGCCATTGCCAAAAAATTGGGTATTTCTGTTAAAACGGTAGAGAACCAAATAAGAATTGCACTCAAAAGAATAAGAGAAGTGCTTAACTAGATAATTATGCGCTTTACAGAACGATTTTAAATAAAAATATATTAAGCGTATAGGGGATGGAAATATTTACAGCTACTATTTAATAAAAAGTTAATAGCCACTGTTAAAGCAGAAATATTTAGCTAAGGCTATATGTAGTTATTTATTTTTTTATCGGCCTTGTTTCAATTTATTTTAAATAATCAATCTGATTCTAATTTTAAGCGACTTTTACAATGAAAGATTTTCGGGAAATCATCTCGGATCATCTGGAGGGTAATCTACAAGATAAGTACGGTGTTTTGCTTGCAAAATGGGAGGCAGAGCAAAGCCGGCGAAAACGTATCCTTCAGCGTATCAGGCAAAATTTGGTAAGATGCCAGAAAACGGCAGATGCCTATCAGCCCAATACCAATTTTGCCTATGAGCAAATGCTTCAAAAAATAAAGACGCCCGAAAAAGCACCGACTCCCGTAGTATCCATCTCTAAGTATTCATTTCCCCAAAAAATAGCGGCAGGCTTATTAGCGGTTATCATTTCCATTTCAATTTTCTATTTATTCTCAAACTCAAACGGCAATAACAGTTGGCGACAAATGGCCACTCAAGATGAATTTAGAGATTTTGAACTAGAAGACGGCTCTCACGTTTGGCTGCACAGAAACAGCAATTTGGAATATCCTGCACATTTTAGCAATGACAAGCGAGAAATTAATTTGAAAGGCGAGGCATTTATTGAGGTAAAACCAGAATCAGCGAGGCCTTTTTATATACATACGGCGGCCAACTCAGAAATACAGGTTATGGGTACCGCCTTAAATGTGAGGTCTTTTGTTGAAGAAACCGAAGAAGAAATTGCAGTAGCTTCTGGCGAGGTAATGTACAGATGTGCAGCCAATTCTCGCCCAGAAATGAAACTAGACAAAGGCGAGTGTGCCATTTGGCATTTAAAGTCGGGTAAAATCGAAAAGATGAAAGAAACCGATATCAATATTTTTACCTGGAAAGACCACCTACTCACTTTTAAAGAGACAGATTGCCAAACTTTTGAGAAAACCCTAGAACGCTATTTTAATATAGAAATCGCCATTAAAGACAGTAGTTTGTACGAGACCCGCTTTTCAGCGAGGTTTGAGAATAAGAGCTTGATACAGATTTTGGAGTATTTTAAAGTAAAAGACAAGCTGGAGCACGAAATAACTTCGGATACCTGCTTTTTGTGGAAGAACTAAGAGCTCATGTAACACTGAGCCTTTTCAGAATTAATACTTTTTTCTCCAAAAATGCTTTTCTTTGCTCTAGCTAGAAAGGTCAATCAATATGGAAGAAGAAAAAAAATTTACCCACCTCAACAAAGAAGGCAAACCTCAAATGGTGAACGTAGGGGCTAAGAAAGTAACTACCAGAACTGCGCATGCCCAAAGCATCGTAGAAGTCAGCGAAGAGATTATCAAGCATTTTAAGGGAAACGACATACAGACCAAAAAAGGCCCTGTTTTCCATACAGCGGTAATTGCAGGTACCATGGCCGCTAAAAAGACAGGCGAGCTCATTCCGCTCTGCCATCCTCTCGGTTTGGACAATTGTACCATAGACATCCATATAGACGAGCAAGACCGCATAATTGTAGATTGCCATTGTAGCTTAAACGCCAAAACAGGTGTGGAGATGGAAGCCCTCACAGGGGCAACCGTGGCCGCCCTCACCATTTACGATATGTGCAAGGCATTTTCACATGATATCACCATTCAACAGACCCGGCTTATGAGCAAAACCGGTGGCAAGAAAGATTTCCATAGAAAAGGTTTTTAGCCAAAACAATGACAAAAATCATATAGCCTACTGACGCATTAGATTAAGCTAGCCTGAGTCCATTTATAGTTTTACAGAATAGTATTGGCAGACTGCCCATAGCTAACCGCGCATGGTTAACGGTCCATGGTGAGCTGCTCTTGCAGTCGGCCTATACGCATAGCTTGCCAATTGGCAAGATTAAAATGCTAATGTAATCTTTAACCCCTTTATTTATTTAGTTATGAATAATACGTTTAAACTTAGGCTATTTTACACCTTTATCACGCTTATCGTACTTGCCACTGTGCTAATGCTGCTCGCAATAGTAGGAGGCTTTGAAGTAGCAGGTGAATTCATTCTATGGACTAGCGTGGTAATCTCATTCTTGTTTATGGCTACAGCGGTTTATCTCTCAGCGAGATGAGGTTCTGTTGGGCATAAAATCAATTCTCTCTCTTAAATTTTTGCCACCTTGTGTAAGCTCTGCATAACAATGCTTCAACAAGAAGGCTAAAACTGACAAAAGTCATATTTACCATTGAGTAGCCTCATGTGGAAAAATGCCAGAGAATAATTGATTTGTACCATTCTTTTTAATTCGAGTAAAACGCACAGACCATGAGCGCCATCTTTTTTCTCATCATAGTCAGTATTACAGTAGCCTTCGGCTTTCTAGGGGCATTTCTCTGGGCAGCCAACAGTGGACAGTACGACGACGACTATACTCCTTCGATAAGAATTTTATTTGACGACGAAAATAACTATGAAAAATCCGGAAATAAGTAAACTAGACATCAAGTTCGACCAGTTTTCTTATGATAATGCCATCGTAAGAAAATTTGTTATTGCCTGCGTAGTGTTTGGCATTGTCGGCATGCTGGTAGGGCTGATCGCCGCACTCCAGCTTGTATTCCCCGCATTAAACTTTGGCATTGAATATACCACCTTCGGAAGAATCAGACCACTGCACACCAACGCAGTGATTTTTGCTTTTGTAGGTAATGGTATTTTTGCCGGAGTCTATTACTCTTTACAGAGGTTGGTAAAAGCCAGAATGTTTAACGATACGTTAAGCAACATCCATTTTTGGGGCTGGCAATTGATCATTTTAGCTGCTGCCATTTCTTTGCCTTTAGGTTTTACTACAGGTAAAGAGTACGCAGAACTAGAATGGCCAATTGATATAGCCATTGCATTAATTTGGGTGGTTTTTGGCTGGAACATGTTCGGTACCATCCTTAAAAGAAGAGAAAGGCATTTATATGTAGCCGTTTGGTTCTACATAGCCACTTTTGTTACGGTTGCAGTCCTACACATTGTAAACTCTTTTGAGTTGCCGGTAAGCTTTATGAAAAGCTACTCTTGGTATGCAGGTGTGCAAGATGCATTGGTACAGTGGTGGTATGGCCATAATGCTGTGGCTTTCTTCCTTACTACACCTTATCTAGGTTTAATGTACTACTTTGTGCCAAAAGCAGCTAATAGACCAGTTTATTCTTATAGGCTTTCTATTATCCACTTTTGGGCACTTATATTCTTATATATTTGGGCAGGACCACATCACTTGTTATATAGTGCCTTACCGGATTGGGCACAGTCCTTAGGAACCGTTTTCTCCATTATGTTGATAGCGCCATCTTGGGGTGGAATGCTCAATGGTCTACTTACCTTGAGAGGTGTTTGGGACAGAGTACGAGAAGATCCAGTTCTTAAGTTTATGGTGGTAGCGATTACTGCCTATGGTATGTCCACTTTTGAGGGGCCCATGCTATCGCTCAAAAACTTTAATGCCATTACACACTTTACAGACTGGACTATAGCACACGTACACGTAGGTGGTTTAGGCTGGAACGGCTTCCTTACTTTTGGTATGCTGTACTGGATGGTACCTAAGTTGTACGGAAATAAACTTCATTCTCGTGGCTTGGCCAACTTCCACTTTTGGATCGGTACTATGGGTATTTTGTTCTATGTACTACCTATGTGGTGGGCAGGCTTTACCCAAAGTTTAATGTGGAAAGAGTTTACTGCAGAAGGTATGTTGGCTTATCCCAACTTCCTTGAAACCGTAACTCAATTGAAACCACTGTACGCCATGCGTGCCTTTGGTGGAGCATTGTACTTAACAGGTGTGATTGTAATGGTATACAACCTTGTTAAAACTGCACAAGCGGGTAAGTTTATTTCAGAAGAAAAAGCTACCGCTCCTGCCTTAAATAATATCTTTGAGAAGCCAATGAACGAATTCTGGCACAGGACTATTGAAAGAAGACCGGTACAACTCCTTCTTTTAAGCCTTGTAATGATTTTGATCGGTGGTTTGGTAGAAATGGTGCCTACTTTCTTGGTAAAATCCAACGTGCCTTCTATAGCCAGTGTAATGCCTTACACACCGCTAGAGTTACAGGGTAGAGATGTTTACATACAAGAGGGCTGTTACAACTGCCACTCTCAAATGATCAGGCCTTTCCGTTCTGAAACTGAGCGTTACGGGGAGTATTCTAAAGCAGGTGAATTTGTGTATGATCACCCATTCCAATGGGGTTCTAAGCGTACAGGGCCAGACTTGCACAGGGTTGGTGGAAAATATCCAGACTCTTGGCACTATAGCCATATGTTGGATCCTGAGTCAATGTCTCCTAATTCAATTATGCCTCCTTACCCTTGGTTGTTCGAGAAAGATATAGACAAAGCATCTACTCCTACAAAAATAGCAGCCATGCGAACTTTGGGCGTGCCTTATGATGAGGACTTTCCAGAGAAGTCAATCGCTGACTTAGAGGCTCAAGCCGAAAAAATAGCGGCCAATCTTAAAGAGCAAGGTTATGAAGTGAGCAGCGATAGGCAAATCGTAGCATTGATTGCTTACTTACAGCGCTTAGGTACAGATATAAAAGGAGAGAAGGCAACTACTGAAGAAGGTACCACAGCATCAAACTAAAACATAAACCAGCCGGGCTAATAGGCCCGGCACAAATTTAAATAACATGCTAAAATTTGTAAAACATCATATGGAAAGCATTCTAGGGATTGAGATATATCCTGTGATTTCCCTCACCATCTTCTTTGTGTTCTTTGTACTTGTCTTTGTATATGTAATGAGGATGAGCAAAGCAGAAGTGCAGGAAATGGGACAATTGCCCTTAGAAGACGACGCCTCGCAAGAAGCAGAAGATTTCCAATTGAATTTACAGTCGAACTTTCACTCGAACTTTCAGTCGAACTAAAAACTGCTCGAATCATGAAAAATATATTTAAAAAATTATTCTCTAAAAGCATGGTGAGCTTGGTTTTGGTATGGCTTGCGGATGAAGCAGTCACTAGTGCTCAAACCGGAGAGAGTGCTTTAGAAGAAATGGCATCTAACGATACCTTTCTGTGGATGATATTAGTACTTGAGGGATTGCTCATTACTATAGGCTTGATACTGATTGTGGTAATTTTAAAGATGAACCATATCTTATTTGGCCAAGCAGTAGCTGAGGCAGAAGAAGCGGTTGCTGCTCCAGGCATCTTTGCGGAATGGTGGCAAAAACTTACCGACATTGTACCGGTAGATAAAGAAGAAGAAGTGATGACCGATCACGAATACGACGGCATTATAGAACTTGATAACAATTTACCCCCTTGGTGGAAAATGCTTTTTAATGCTTCTATTGTATTTGCTGCGGTTTACATAGGTTATTATCATTTTTCTGATGCAGGCCCATCTTCTCAAGAAGAGTACATTGCCGAAATGAGACAGGCCGAAGCAGAAGTTTCTGCTTATATGGCTCAAAGGGCCAATGCCGTAGACGAGCTCAATGTAGTTACTGTAGAAGAAGAAGCGGCCTTGGCAGAAGGTAAGAAAATTTTTGATGCCAACTGCGCTGCATGTCACGGCAGAGAAGGACAAGGTGGTGTTGGCCCTAATGTGACAGATAATTACTGGATCCACGGTGGTGATATCAAAGACGTTTTCAAGACTATAAAATATGGAGTGCCTGCAAAAGGTATGATTCCTTGGAAATCTCAACTATCACCCTCGCAAATGCAAAAAGTAGCCAGTTATATTTTAACCTTGGTAGGTACAGATCCTGCCAATCCTAAAGAACCACAGGGAGAATATTATGCACCTGCAGGAAAAGAAGAACCTACAAACATTAGCGATAACGAAAGCGAAGCTAACAAGCAAAACTTGTCTTTACGACAATAATCATAAGGTACCGCATCTTTATGGGTGCGGTACCTTTTCAATTTAATACATGAGCATTTGTTCATATAAAATTACTGACAATATTCACATAAATATTTAATATTATGCAAGGGATTTATGAAGATACCCCGACAGAAAGTTTCAGGGATTCCCTTTCAACAATCGGGCAAGATGGAAAACGGGTATGGGTGTACCCAAAGAAACCCAAGGGACGCTTCTACAACCGAAGAACCCTAGTAAGTTATTTGTTATTGGCCTTTTTGTTTGCTGGGCCATTTATAAAAATTGGGGGAGAACCCTTGCTTATGCTTAACATACTGGAGCGTAAGTTTGTGATTTTCGGTCAAATTTTCTGGCCGCAAGATTCCCACCTTTTTGCTCTTGGACTTATATCCATTATTTTGTTCGTAATCCTATTTACAGTGGTTTTCGGAAGAATTTTTTGTGGTTGGGTCTGCCCACAGACCATTTTTATGGAAATGGTTTTTAGGAAAATAGAATATGCGATAGAAGGCGATTGGAAAAAGCAGCAGAAACTGGACAAGATGCCTTGGAACAGCGAAAAGATAAGAAAGAAAGGTTTAAAGCATGCCATCTTTTTCGGCATCGCCTTTTTGATTGCCAATACATTTTTGGCCTACATAATAGGCATAGAGGCATTGAAAGAGACCGTTACCCAACCGCCTACTGCAAACCTAGGTACCTTTACCGCAATAATAGTTTTTAGTGCCTTGTTTTATCTGGTGTTCGCCAAGCTAAGAGAGCAAGTGTGTACCACCATTTGTCCGTACGGCAGGCTACAAGGTGTATTGCTAGACAAAAGCTCTGTAGTAGTAGCATACGATTATGTGAGAGGCGAAAAGCGTGGGCGTTATCGCAAAAAAGAAGACCGAGAAGCATTGGGCAAAGGCGATTGCGTAGACTGCCACCAATGTGTCAATGTTTGTCCTACAGGCATAGATATCAGGAACGGTACACAGCTAGAGTGCATCAATTGTACGGCTTGTATGGATGCCTGCGACTCTGTAATGGATAAACTGAGCAAGCCTAAAGGACTCATCAGGTATGCTTCTGAAGAGAATGTTGCCGAGAAAAAACCATTTAAAATGACCGCCCGCTCTTATGGCTATACGGCTGTTCTAACGCTATTGGTATTGTTTGTCTCTACCCTTTTAATTACCCGTACAGAAGTTGAAACCACCATTTTGAGAACACCGGGTATGATGTATCAAGATCAGGGTGAGGGCAAGATAAGCAATCTTTATAGCTTAAAATTGATCAATAAATCTAATGATGCTATGCCCATTGAGCTAAAACTGATGGACCAATCTTTAGAGGGCGAGATCAAACTTGTAGGTAGTGAGCTTTTACTAGAAAGACAAGGTTCGGTAGAGCAAGCATTGTTTGTTGTGATTGATAAAAACAAACTAGAACAGCTTAAGACCAGTATCGATATTGGAATTTATTCTGATGATAGACTAATAGAACAGGTTTCTACCAACTTTATGGGGCCTGCTAAATAATGTCATGACGAGCCCAAGCGAAGCCATCTGTGGACTATTAGACAAAAGATAGCTTCGCGTTTGCTCGCTATCAATTTAATTTCTAACATAACAACTTATTAAATCATGAGCACATTTAAATTTCATTGGGGATACGGTATAGCCTTGTTTTTTACTGCTTTTGTAGTGTTCATTTTAACAGCGGTATTTACAAGCACCAAAGAAAATATCCATTTGGTAACCGAAAACTATTATGCCGAAGAGTTGGCCTATCAAAAAAGAATTGACGAAATCTCTAATACCAACTCATTAAATGGTAGAGTAGACATGAGGGTGATGGACAAGCATTTTGAGATTGCTTTTCCAGAGAGCGCAAGAGAGATATCTGGAGAGATACAGTTTTTCAGACCCTCTGACTCTGCTTTTGACAAGGCCTTTGCTATTGATCTTAACGAGCAAGGTAAGCAGGAAATCAATACAGTAGGTTTAATTAAAGGTTACTACAGAGTAAAAGTAACTTGGAACATGCAGGGCAAAAGCTTTTACAAAGAAGAACCTGTTTATTTGCCGTAATTCATAGAATCCTCTCTAGGTTTTTCTTAATTAACTCAAAATAGAATTTTGTAATGAACCCTAGGGAGGGTTGCAAATTTCAACCAAAGAATAAAAATATTGTACTTATGGAATTATGGACAGCTTTAACGATTGGGGCTCTAGGTAGTTTGCACTGCGCAGGCATGTGCGGGCCCATTGCCCTTGCTGTGCCAATTGTAGGAAAAGGGACGCTGTCAAAATTTTTCTCAAGACTTGTATATAATGGCGGCCGCGTTTTTTCTTATGCCTTAATGGGCGCATTTTTTGGCTCTTTGGGTTATGGTTTTGCTATTTGGAGTACACAACAAGGTTTATCTGTGGCAATAGGCAGCATCATTGTGCTATCTGTACTGATTCCCTTTAGCTTAAAACGCTTTTTTAACTTTGGCCAGTTAATGAATGGTTTTGTCGCAAAGATAAAAAAACGCATGGGCTTGCTTTTCGGACAAAAGAAATGGCATACCCTGTTTTTGATCGGCTTCTTAAATGGTTTTTTACCCTGCGGATTGGTTTACATAGGCATTGCCGGTTCTGTAGCTTCGGGTAGTATTTTGGGTGGTTCTTTGTACATGGCCGCTTTTGGTTTGGGTACTTTGCCAATGATGTTGGCCGTTTCTTACCTCGCAAAATGGTTTGGGCCAAATCTGCGGATATACGTGCGTAAAGCAATACCCGTAATTGTATTATTTTTAGGCGTCATGTTTATTATGCGAGGCTTAAACTTAGGGATTCCCTACATCAGCCCAAAAGTAAATAATGCTCACAGTGTTACAATCTGCCATTGAAACCCATCGGTTAATAGATGTTAAAAAGGCATTTGTCGATTCTTGACAGAAATTCTTAAAAGTCTGTTTTCAAGAAAATAGAATATTTTGTATTTTGATATATAATCGATTTACCGTACAAAATACACTACATAATGAAAACGCTTTTACTATTGTCTCTCTTTGCATTTTTTTACGAACCTGTGTCAGATGCCTTTCATATTACTGAGGAAGCTCGAGCCTTTATGGAAGAACACAACATTACATTTTTAAGAAAGAAAAACGATGTTGTGCTTTACAATACAGACAATACATTTGCTTATAGAACTGTGGTAGAAAATTGCGATAAAATCTACCTTGACAATAATGCATTGCATATACATTATGGTAAAGGCCAATTAAAACTGGTTTTTGAGCAAGGAGAATTTATTAGATACTATAGAAAAAACGACAAGACTGCTTGGGACGGCTACCGACTTCAGCTTAAAAGAAATGCCGTTACCGACCAAAGTTATACCAACTTTATGTTTGAGAGAAGCATGTATGAATTGCAGTACCGAGTTTTAACAGACGAAGAAAAGCAACAATTGCTACCTCAACAAGAATAGCTTAAAATTTTAGCTACTATTACAATTTGTGTAACTTTGCACCTCTTTAAAGATTTAGGCTTTAAAGAGGTGTTTTTGTTTTACCCATCTCTTAAACGTTTTCTGTAATAGAACAATTTTGGCATAAAAACACTTAAGCAATATCGAAAAGCTGAACAAAATGAGAAAAGTAGCATTCTATACCTTAGGCTGTAAATTAAATTTTTCGGAGACTTCTACCATTTCGCGCATGTTTGAGCAGAAAGGGTACAAGAAAGTCCCTTTTACAAATACGCCTGATATTTTCATTATCAATACCTGTTCGGTTACAGACAATGCCGATAAGAAATGCCGCAAGGTAGTTAGAGAAGCCCAAAGCATTTCTCCCAATGCCTACATTGCCATTATTGGCTGTTATGCCCAATTAAAGCCGAAAGAGATTTCTGAAATCCCTGGAGTAGATGCCGTGTTGGGCGCAGCAGAAAAATTTAGATTGATAGAGCTTTTAGACGATTTTGTAAAGCCCGAACAAACCAAAGTATTGGCCTCTGAGGTTACCGAAGCCAATTCTTTCATCAGTGGTTACTCTATGAACGACCGCACCCGTACCTTCTTAAAAGTACAAGACGGCTGCAACTATAATTGTTCTTTTTGCACCATTCCCTTGGCCAGAGGAAAAAGCCGCAGCAACACCATTGAAAGCGTATTGGAGAATGCCCGAGAAATAGCCGCTACCGACGTAAAAGAAGTTGTACTCACAGGGGTAAATTTGGGCGATTTCGGTATAGTAGAGGGCAAGCGCCAATACAGATTTGTAGATTTGGTAAAAGCCTTAGATGAGGTGGAAGGCATCGACAGATTGAGAATTTCATCTATAGAACCTAATTTACTAAGCAATGAAATCATAGAATTTGTAGCACAGTCTAAGCGATTTGTGCCGCACTTTCACATTCCTTTGCAGTCGGGCAGCGATACCCTGCTCAAGAAAATGTACCGCCGCTATAGGCGACAACTTTATGCAGACAAAGTAGCGAAAATAAAGGCTTTAATGCCGCATTGCTGCATTGGGGTAGATGTGATCGTGGGTTTCCCCGGAGAGACTGAGGAGTTGTTTATGGAGACCTACCAATTTCTTAATGAATTGGATGTGTCCTACCTACATGTTTTTACCTATTCTGAAAGAGCAAATACGCCTGCGGCAGAATTAGATCAAGTTGTGCCACAAAAAACAAGACAGAAACGCTCTAAAATGCTGCGCTCTTTATCGCACAAAAAAAAGCGGGCTTTTTATGAGCAACACGTAGGCACACAAGGTACTGTACTTTTCGAGAATGATGTAGAAAATGGTATGATGCACGGTTTTACTGAGAATTACATTCGGGTAACTGCCAAGTACGACCCAATTATGATCAATGAGTTAAAAACCGTAGAACTGACCGGACTTAACGCCGAAGGTTACATGGAAGTGGCAGAAGTAGAACCCGTTTACGAAACTCATTGAAATTTTTTATTTTAGGAAGTGTATATTTTTTGAACTTCACGGTTTCTATGTGTATTTGCTTAGCTTTTGCGAATAAACAAATTCACAAATAAACCAAAATTTCAATTATGCTTCCTATCCGCAAATTAATATCAAAACTAGTTTTACCATTTCTGCTCTTACTGCTGTCTTGTACAGAAGATGATTCGCTAGACGATTATCCTTATCCAGAAGTACATCCTGATTTTAGAATTTATGTAGACCGTTTTATTGCAGAAGCCGAAAAACGTGGATATGAGTTAGATTATAGCGGACTTACCGCACGCTACGAGACACCAATTATAATTGATGAAAAAATATACTGTGGCTTTGGCTATAATAGAAATGGGAAATTTAACAAGCCCGTTATCCTGATCGACCAAGTTTGCTGGCAAGCCGAAACCAATGATTTGGCAAGAGAAAGTTTTTTCTTTCATGAGTTAGGGCACAGTATTTTGTACCGTTCCCACAGAGAAGAGGTCTTTTTCAATGGCGATAAGCAAAGCCTCATGTGTGGCGATTGCAACCAGTTTGATATCTATTCTTCTACAGAAGATGTCTTTAAAAGAGAATACTACATAGATGAACTATTTCTGGGCTATAACAACTACTATCCCAATTGGGCAAAATAATTTCACTTCTCAACTCCCTTACGTTCTTAAGTTGTAGGTTCGATGAGAATTCAACTTAAAAAAAAATTTATGAAAACAACACTAAACGACGGTAACGTACATGATTTTTTAAATGCTGTTGAAAACGAAACTCGAAAAAAAGACGCCTTTAAAGTGCTAGAACTTATGCAAGCTGAAACTGGGCAAGAACCAAAAATGTGGGGCGACAGCATCGTTGGCTTTGGGCAATACCACTATAAATACGATAGTGGGAGAGAAGGCGATTTTTTAATCGTTGGCTTTTCTCCTAGAAAAACCTTTTTGTCTGTTTACATTATGCCGGGCTTTGATAAGTACAAAGACCTCATGGAAAATTTAGGGAAGTATAAAACAGGTAAGGCCTGTTTAAATATTAAAAAGTTAGAAGATGTAGACGAGCAAGTTTTAGGAAAGTTGATTCGGGAATCTTACCAATACATGGAAAATAAGTACAATAAGTAAAGTATAAAAATGGAAAAAGCCGCTTCAAAGAAACGGCTTTTAACAACCACAATTATTAAAACTACAACAATCAAATATTTTAAACTAAAATGATTCTTTAATGAAAATAAAAATTAATCTGACACGCTAAAGATTTTACAAGGCCTGTGCCATCAGGTTTAATTAGCTGAAAGTCAATAACTTAAGTGCATACTTACCTTTTTTTGATAATCTGTACCTGTCCGCTTATGCAATACCCCTGTTCACAATCGTACATATTTTGATTTTGCTACTTTTTCTATGCAAGCGTTTTTAGATTTTTCTTATAATTTTTTACTGCCTTATTGATTTTAGCAATCAATCCGGGGCCTTCATATACAAAGCCAGTGTAAAGTTGTACCATGCAGGCACCTGCCTCTAACTTTTCAATGGCATCTTGGGCACTGTGTATGCCGCCCACTCCAATTATTTTTAATTGCTTGCCAGATTTTTCATACAAATAACTTATCACTTGGGTGGCCCTGTTGGTTAGAGGTCGCCCGCTTAGTCCTCCATTGCCAATGCTTTTTATTTTTTCGTTGGAGGTTTTTAGGCCCTCTCTGCTTATGGTGGTATTGGTGGCGATCACACCATCAATTTTTGTGGTTTGCACTATTTCAATAATATCATCCAATTGCTCATTGGTTAAATCGGGGGCAATTTTTAAAAATATAGGTTTGGGCTGCACTTTTTGTCGGTTTTTATCTTGCAGCAGTTGCAACAAACGGGTAAGAGGTGCTTTGTCTTGTAAAGCACGTAAGTTAGGCGTATTTGGCGAGCTTACGTTTACCGTAAAATAATCCACATGATCGTACAGCTTTTCGAAGCAGATGAGGTAATCTTCTTCGGCTTGCTCATTGGGAGTAACCTTATTTTTACCAATATTACCACCGATCACAATGCTTTTGTCTTTTACTTTTTTTAGCCTTTCAACTGCGGCATCCACCCCTTGGTTGTTAAAGCCCATACGGTTAATTAAGCCATTATCAGGCTTTAATCTAAAAAGCCTAGGTTGAGCATTGCCGGGCTGTCCTTTTGGGGTGACTGTACCAATTTCTATAGATCCAAAACCCAGGGCAGAGAGTTCCTCTATCAGTTTGGCGTCTTTATCAAAGCCGGCGGCCAAACCCACAGGATTGGGAAATTTAAGCCCTGCAATGTTTACTTCAAGTTCAGGGTCGTTATTTTTGTTCTTAAATACAGAGTAAACGAAAGGTAGTTTAAAGAATAAGCGTATACTTTTAAATGAAAAATGATGGATAAACTCTGGAGGGAAGAAGAATAAAAAGAATCGGATAAATTTGTACATGATTTAAGATTATATGCGAAAGGTTGCAAAAATTTGTTTGTAAAAACTTTTTAAGTGGTGTTCAATTAAAAAAACAAATTTCACTACTAATTTTTTGAAACCCTAAGGAATGACCAAGTAGTGAAAAAAATAACCTGTCCTATTGCAGATTATATGGTTCTGTAAATCGAAGGACAATTAATAATTCATCATTATTTAAAGCAGCTATGAAAGACCAAGCCATTAATTTAGAAGACTATCACTATGAATTGCCTCAAGGCCGTATTGCGGCTTATCCTTTAAAAGAGCGCGATTTGGCCAAATTACTGGTTTACCGGGCAGGGCAGATCAATCATGATGTATTTAGGAACTTAGGCGAATACTTACCCAAGCATTATAGCCTTTTCTTTAACAATACCAAAGTACTTCCTGCACGTATATTTTTTAGGAAAGACACAGGCGCAGTGATCGAGGTTTTCTTGTTGCATCCTGAACAACCCACGCGCATTGTGCAAGAAGCCATGTTGGTAAAAGAGGAGGCCGTTTGGGCTTGTACCATAGGCAATCTTAAAAGATGGAAAGAAGGACAGGTGCTTTCAAGGGAACTACAAGTAGATGGCAAAGAGGTGCTATTAAAAGTAGCTTTGGTAGATCGAGAAAAAAAATGGGTAAAATTTAGCTGGCAGGTTTCCAATGAGATGGAGGGTAATGCCATTCATTTTGTAGATGTGGTAGAAGCTGCCGGTAGTACGCCTTTGCCACCTTATCTCAACAGAGAAGCGGAGGCCCAGGACAAGGAAGAATACCAAACCGTTTATAGCAAGAAAGAAGGGGCAGTGGCGGCACCTACAGCAGGGCTGCATTTTACAGAAAATCAATTGGCGCTATTTCAAAAAGAAGGCCGCTTGTTAGATGAGCTTACCCTGCATGTAGGAGCGGGCACCTTTCAGCCGGTAAAGGTAAAAGATGTGAGAGAACACGACATGCATTGCGAGCAAATTGTGGTGTATAAACACAACATCGAAAACATTATACGATCAGAGAAAATACTCTCTGTAGGCACCACTTCTATGCGTACTTTGGAGAGCATTTATTGGTATGGTGTTAAATTGATAAAAACAGCAGGGAACATACCACTTTTTATAGAAAAACTCTTCCCTTACGAGTATGAAGCCACTGCATTGCCTGACAGAAAAGCTGCTTTTGAAGCGGTATTAGAGCATATGGAGGCCAATAATATCAAAGAGCTAACGGGAGAAACAGAAATACTTTTGATGCCGGGCTATGATTTTAAGGTCTGCGATGCACTCATAACTAATTTCCACATGCCTTCTAGTACTCTTATTTTACTGATTGCTGCTTTTGTAGGAGAAGATTGGCGGAAGATATACGAAACGGCTCTTACAGAAAACTATCGCTTTTTGAGTTATGGGGATGGTTCTTTGCTCTTTAGGAATTAGGTTTTGCTTTTGCCTTTTTTTGTGGCAGTGCCCTGTTTTTTATTTGTTTCGTTTTGTTGACTAGCTTGCAGTGCCTTGATTTCTTCTTCTTTTTGCTGTAGCAACTGCTGTAAGGAATTGGCCTTTTCCTCAGATTGTTTTACGGCCATTTGCAGTACTTCCATGTTGGCCTGCATTTCCTCTTCTTGGTCTTTGAGTTGCTTGGTTTGTTGACGACTCCTTTCAAAGCTTTCTTCTAGCTTCATGCTAGATAGTTTTTCATCGGTTACATCGTAGCCGAGCAAGAGTATCTTGTCAGGATTGTTTTTCCTGTCTTTTATCGTAGTAAAGATACCGCGTATCCACACATCTTTTCCTTCGTTGCTTTTGAGCGCAAATTCTTCATTGCAGTTTTTAAACTTCAATGCATCTTGCCAAAAGGTGGTTTCTTGGTCAGATGAGAATAACTTATCGAAGTTGCTGCATTTTAAATGTTCTAATGAATATCCCGTTTTTTCTTGAAAGTTCTTGTTTAGGTTTTTAACAAGGCCTTTTTGGTCGAGTTCAACCGAGATAAAACTGAGGTTAATGGCGGCCAAGGTACCTTCCATTTCTGCATTGATTCGAGCAATTTCGCTTTGTGTTTGCGCCATCATCTCCATATTTACTTTCATCTCTTCTTCTTGAGATTTCAGTTGCTCGTTCAGCACTTGGGCATCTTTAAGTAATTGGTTAGTCCTGAATTTAGATTTTACTGAGTTGAGCGAGGTTGCGATTTTTTCAGATACAGACTCTAAAAACTCTTTTTCATATCTTTCAAATTTTTTGAAAGAGGCCACTTCCAATACACCTTGTATATTTTCCTGAAATTTTAGTGGCACTACCATGATGCTTACGGGTTTAGATTCGCCTAAACCAGAATTTATGCTCACAAAATCTTCTGGAGGGTTATCGATTAAAACAGTTTCTTTTTGTTGGGCAACTTCCCCTACGATGCCTTCTCCTATCTGGAAAATATGGTTATGCTCTTTAAGCTCTGCTGAGCAACCGTAATTGCCACTCATTTCTAATTGGTCATCGTTAAGTACATAAAAGGCAGCTTGTTGGGCATCCATGTACTTTACTATTTTTTGCAGTACATTTTTGGCCAATTCTTCTATGCTGTTACTCTTGATCAAAATTTCAGAAATTTCTGCAGAACCGGCATTAAGCCATTGGCTAATTCTGTTCTGTTCTCTTATGTTTTTGAGGTTATCGCGCATCTCCACCAAAGCTTTGCCCATGGCGTCGTTTTCGTTGAGCTCATAGGGGGTATCTAGTTGCTCGTGGGTAATGTCATGGGCCAGTTGGGTATTGGCCTCTATATTGAGTTGTTCTTGCAGAAAAATGGCGTTTTTGGCGTCTTTTAAGGTTTGTTTCCTCAAATAAGAAGCAGAGAGCACACATATTAAAAACTGTATAAAGGCAAAGGAGAAAGCAATGAGCCACTCTCCTGTAGTGATCTCACTGTAAACGGCCTGTGTATAGAAAACGGTGTCTTTATCGAGCAGCCCGGTAAAATCGAAGAGGATTTTGCCTAAATTGATCAGCATGCCCGTGATATAAAAGCTAAAGAGCACCTTCCAATCCTGAAAGAGGATAAGAGCTGTCATGGAGAGGAAGAACACAAAACGGATATAAAAATCTCCGTAAGACTGTATGGTGTATTGCAAGTAAAACATGGCCATAGATATACTGGCCATATGTTTATTGATCGGACTAGATGGAGGAAAAACCGCTTTTGAGATGTAAAAAATAGCTAAGTTGATAGCGCCCATTACCACGGCGAGCAATAGATTCTCATAGTAAAAAGCGATGGCAATTCCCAGAAAATAAAATACCAACAACCCATAGTAAAAAATACTATTGATTCTCTTAAAGTAGGAGTTGGTAAAAATCTCTACTTTCTCTCTAGATGGAACAAATTCTTCTAATGTCATTGGTTTTTGTCCGGTGCCTTAGCTTTAAAAAATCCATAAAAGAAAAAATCCGGTACTGGCGGTATTTCTTAAACCTTGTATTGGTAACGGCCTACAATAGAGCTTATTTCAAGGGAAAGTTTGTACTTATGCTTTTTTTAAAAGGTTTTTGGAACTGAATTTTGTATTGGTTCCCTCATGGCTATTGAGATTTAGTGCTTGGTTAAATGCGTTATGGCTCGCAGTTAGTGGCCTTGCCGAAATTGCCAGTCGGTTGACTAGCAAAAGAACAGTAACAGGGGTGGCAAGCAAGCATCATAAATGCTCTTCTCATGATCCGCCCATCAAAAAAATGTGCTGGCAGTAAAATTTAAAATAATATTCCTTTGATCCGTCTTTGCTTGTAGGATATCATCCAAAATAACGTAATGCAAAAAACCTCATTTAGAGTAAAATCAAACAGATGATTAAAATTAACCTTTACCTAGCAATTTAATGTTCAGAAGGCCCAAAGCCTTTGACCATATTTTTGAATTTTTCTTCAAAAAAGAAAAAAAACTTTAATCTTGATTTTTTAGGTAAAAAGCCGTTTATAGAGCATTTAAATCGATTACAATAGAAAATATTTTGAGATTACTATAGATTGGTTTACTTTTAAAATTGCAATTTTTTCTTAAAATTTTATAAAATTACAGATAACCATCTATTAATAAGCTAAATATGAATTTTTCTACTATCGATGTAATCGTGTTTATTGGTTACTGTCTTATAATAGTTGCTTTGGGCCTGTGGGTATCCAAAGATAAGAAAGGCCATAAAAAAGACTCTAAAGACTATTTTTTGGCGAGTAAGTCTTTGCCTTGGTGGGCAATCGGAGCTTCACTCATTGCTTCTAATATTTCGGCTGAGCAGTTTATTGGCATGTCGGGCTCGGGTTTTGCCATTGGCTTGGCAATCTCAACATATGAGTGGATGGCCGCGGCCACACTTATTATAGTAGGGAAATTCTTCCTCCCCATATTCCTAAAGAAAGAAATTTACACCATGCCCCAATTTTTGGAGCAACGGTATAATGAAACGGTGCGTACCATGATGGCTATTTTCTGGCTCTTGGTGTATGTTTTCGTAAACCTCACTTCAGTATTGTATCTAGGCGCCTTAAGCTTGCAAACTGTAATGGGCATTCCGCTTGGTTATGCCATTGCGGGTCTTGCCGCTTTTGCCATTATCTATTCAATTTATGGAGGGCTTACCGCCGTTGCATGGACAGACGTGGTACAAGTGGTGTTTTTGATTGCCGGAGGTTTGGCAACTACCTATTTGGCATTAGATATAGTGGGAGATGGCAGCGCATGGGAAGGCTTCGGATTGTTGAGAAGAGAAGCGGCCGACCACTTTAGCATGATATTGAGTGAAGGAGAAATGATGATACCGGATGGGCAAGGGGGCACTCGAGATGCCTATATGGATTTGCCCGGCTTAAGTGTACTTATTGGAGGCATGTGGATCATTAACTTAAATTATTGGGGCTTTAATCAGTACATTACCCAGCGGGCTTTGGCTGCAAAGAGCTTAGATCAAGCACAACGCGGGGTTATTTTTGCAGGTTTCCTTAAGTTGGTAATGCCACTGATTGTAGTAATACCGGGCATTGCAGCTTATGTAATCATACAAAATCCGGACATGATGCAGACCATGAGCGAAAGAATGGGAGTAGATTTTAAAATGGCCTTGACCGATGAGGTTACAGGCTACGTAAAATCTGATAAAGCATATCCTGCTTTGCTTAATCTATTACCGGTCGGACTTAAAGGTGTGGCCTTTGCCGCTTTAGCTGCGGCCATCGTTTCCTCATTGGCATCTATGGCAAATAGTACTTCTACTATTTTCACCATGGATATTTACAGAAATTACTTTAATAAAACAGCAAGTGAAGATAACTTGGTAAAAACAGGTCGTATTGTTTCACTTATTGCTTTTGCTATTGCAGCTTTTGTTGCTCCGCAATTGGGTGTTCTCGATCAAGCTTTCCAGTACATTCAAGAATATACAGGCTTTGTTTCGCCGGGTGTTTTTGCCATTTTCTTCTTTGGATTTTTCTGGAAAAGAACCTCTTCTGCGGCTGCTATGTGGGCAGCTATTTTGACCATTCCGCTTTCTACAGCTTTAAAATTTGGTGCGCCCGAATTACCATTTATAGATAGAATGGGTGTGGTTTTCTTGATCATTGCTGTGGTAATTGTCGTGATCAGTTTATTGGGCAAGGAAGAGAAGCATCCTAATGCAGTAGAATTAGAGCCCGGTATGTTTAAAACAAGTACAAAATTCAATATTGGTGCTCTTTTGATATGTGGGATTTTGGCTGCACTCTACACTATTTTTTGGTAATGATTCAATGATTCAATGAATTATACTTCGATTATAAAAAAATTCGAAAAACTCTACCTTAAAGAACCAAGAGTTTTTAGGGCTCCCGGCCGTATTAATTTAATAGGTGAGCATACCGATTATAATGATGGCTTGGTGCTACCTGCTGCCATAGACCGAGAAATCGTATACGCCCTAGCACCCAATGGCACTGATACTTGTCGGGTTTATGCCATGGATTTGGGCGAAGAAGATGAAATTAACCTCAATCAAATCAAAGTTTCTGAAAAGCGATGGAACAATTATTTGATTGGTGTTGTGGCTGTGCTCGAGAATAGAGGCATTAAAATAGGTGGCTTTGATTGTGTGTTTTCTGGCAATATTCCAATAGGGGGCGGCTTGTCTTCTTCTGCGGCCTTGGAGTGTGGCTTGGGAGTAGGACTTAATGAGCTTTTCGATTTAAAACTCGATCAGCGTGAAATCGCCTTTATAGCCCAACAGGCAGAGCATGAATACGCAGGAGTTCTTTGCGGTATTATGGATCAATTTGCAAGTATGTTCGGCAAAGAAAATCATGTTTTCCGTTTAGATTGCCGCTCTTTAGAAATCGATTATTTTCCCTTTAAACTGGATGATCTAAAAATTATCTTGTTCGATACGGGCGTATCGCATCAGTTGGCCAGTAGCGAGTATAATAAGCGCAGGGCAGAGTGCGAACAGGGCGTTTCATTCCTGCAAAAAAACGGACATGACGATGTCTCCTCTTTAAGAGATGTAAGCCAAGAAAAACTTTTGCGCTATAAAGATGAGTTGGACGCTACAGTGCTAAAAAGATGCTTGTACGTAATAGAGGAGAATAACCGGGTTGTTTTAGCCTGTAAAAAGCTAGAAGAAAAAGATTTTGAGGGATTTGGTGCTTTAATGTATGCCTCACATAATGGTTTGAGCCAAGAGTATGAGGTAAGTTGTACCGAGCTAGATTTTTTGGTAGACTATACAAAAGATAAAGAAAACGTTTTAGGTGCTAGAATGATGGGCGGTGGCTTTGGTGGCTGTACCATCAATTTAGTGAAAGAAGAAGGAATAGAGGAATTTATAAAAAAAATTGAATCTGCCTATCTAAAAGAAACGGGCTTTCAATTGAAAACCTTTGTGACTGAAATTAAAGAGGGTGCGGGAAAAGTACCTTCTTGATTTTTTATAGATATGTAGCTAAACGAGATTAGCTGCGATCATACTACTAGACATCATCCTTATTTATAATTGCGGACGATAAAAGGTTAGTTAGCTAAAAACCAGCAGCAAAATACCAACTGCTGCTTACATCATGTAAATTGAAACAACCAAGAAAATGCCATCTTTCAATTTTGAAGACCATCCCCATCGCAGATACAATCCTTTAAGTGGCGA
>CAKZMZ010000124.1 GCA_937129345.1 uncultured Thalassovita sp.
TACAGTACTGTCATCAAAGAATAGTTAGTCACAAGTCATAGACTTGCGCCAGTAGTTGCTAAAGCTTCTCCAACGTCATTGCGATGAGCGATAGCGAAGAAGCAATCTGTTAGCTATTGGCAAATAATTAACAGATAGTTCTAACTGGCGCACGTCTTAGTAAAGCGAGGACTTGTGCCTAGATATTAAGCTACAGCCAAGCCCATAGAAGTCTCTTGACTTCGGTCAATACGCATTCAAGGTAACAAAACGGAGTCGGGAGACTCCTTACAGTACTGTCATCAAAGAATAGTTAGTCACAAGTCATAGACTTGCGCCAGTAGATATTGACAAGGTATCAATAAAAAACATAAGAAATACCTTCAGCAACAATCAATTATCTGAGAACAAAGAAAATGTGCGATCAACGTAATTATTTCGCCTTTAGCAAACACAAAATATATTTTTTGTACTTAGCGAAGTTGGCACCTGTACGTTGGTTTGTAAAGTGCTTTTTCTCCATCTTTTCAAATTTTTTCTTGTACTTCCACTTAACCAATTTCATGAGAAGCGGAAAGCGGTCTTCGGCCAGCAAAAAGACAGATTTCCAAATCGGCGCAATCACTTCATTAGACAATTGATTTACAATGTCTATGGTTTTGGAGGTTTCTTCGGTAATATCTTTCTCAAGCAACATTTCAACTGAAAAATTAGGTAGTTTTTCTTCCCATTTTTTCCAGTCGTGCCCGCCCCCAATGGGGTGTCTGCCCGGTATATCTCTTCTAAAGAAGTCTGCAATTAATATATGGCCTCCTTCATTCAAATAATTTAGTGCCCGCGGAATCGATTCATCAATAGGAATGTATTGAAAGCTTTCGCTGAACATGACCAAGTCGTACTTCTTGGCAGACTCGTAATTTTCAAATTTGGTATTGCTTATCTCTGCCTTACCTTCTAATAGTTTAGCGGCGTGCTTATTTAGGGCAACACTGGGCGAGACACAGTCTACATCATAGCCCCTTTCTGTTAATTGTTGGGCCATTTTTCCCGAGCCGCAGCCTACGTCTAAAATGGTTTTTACGCCTTCTGGAATGTTAGAAAAAATGAGTTCAGAATAGCGTTTCTGTGCTTCGTTTAAGTTGGTGACATCGGCTTCTAGTCCATCGCTAAAATAACCATAATGTAAGTATTCTGACTTTAAGAAAAATTTAAATACCAGAAAGCCTAATTCTAAGCCTACTTCTTTAGAATCTACTTTTTTTGCCATTTTGTAAATTAGTTATAGATGATTGTTGATTAGTTTTTAGAAATTAATGAAAAGGCTATTTTGAAATGACACTAAATGATTAATCAGGTAGCAAGGAAATTAAGAGTCTATACTTTAGAGCACTTTTTTGTCTAATGGGTGAAAAATAAGTTTTTAAACATGAACCAACAATTTATTCACAACTTATTCTACATACCACGGTTTTTATCACTTGTCTCAGCTTTAAAAGCGTTTATAACTCACTACCACAAAAATCCAAATAGCAATATTATCTAAAGACCGTACTATACATGCACCAGTTTTATTATCCGCATTGCGCCAATTGCGGATGCTTGAATAGCACAGTATCAAATGCGCTTTTCTTACATCCTCATTTATAAATGAGCATGATGTATAGTGGTATATCTAAAGACAAGTATCTAGCAAAATCCTATTTGTTATAAACCAATTATCTGCTTGTCTTCTAACAATTTGGTTTTAAGGGGCTCATAATCCAATTCATGTAAAGGTTGTTTCTGATCAATAGAAAGCGATGCTGCAGTAGCTGCCGACTGGCCCAATGCCATAAATACCGGTTCCATACGAATAGAACCAAATGCTATGTGAGAAGCACTCAAACAAACGGGCACTATTAGGTTGCTGCATTCTTCCTTTTTAGGCAATAATGAACGATAAGAAATCGGATATGGTGGAAAACCTCCCACTTCTACATTGCCCTCATTTTTAACTTGTCCATCTACCACAATACGTTGGCAATTGTGGGAGTCCATGGTATAGGCGGCCATGCCAATGGGGTCTTGTACTACCTCCTCGCCTACGCAGTTGGCTTGAGTCATTACGTAACTGCCTACCATTCTTCGGGCCTCTCTCACATAGAGTTGCGGTGACCAATTTCCTGTTTCTGTGTACTCATCTTTAGGGTATCCCCACTTTTTAACCTCTATTTGCAGCGAGTCGGGTACCCTTGAATCTGTTTGGTAAAAATACAATAGACCTTGTGTGTAATCTTTGTGCTCTTTAATGATGCGCTCGCGCTCCTCCCAACTTGCCTCGGCGTAATTATGGCTATTATTGATCATATCGGTAGAAAAGCCACCACGGTTATTAATGTCTGTTTTATTATTGGGCATGTTACTCCAAATAAAATACTGGTTTATTTTTCTCTTGTTGGGCTGTGCCTCAAAAAGTCTAACTAACAACTCATATTTAGCAGGATCATAATTATCAGGTTCGGTAATCGGGATTTGATTCTCAGGAGCATTTGTTAAGCAAATCCTAAAATTATAAGCTTGCACTAAGTCATCTCCAGAACCTTGTTCTGCCAATTGGTTATCGCTAATGCCCCAAAGTAATCCGCTATCAGGATCCCCAGAGGTTTTGTAAGGATCTACTCCATCAGGAAATTGGTGGCCTTCTAATAATTGTACGCCGTTGTAAGTTTCACCGTAAGTCTCGTTGGCCTCTCTACCTACTGTGTAGCTTACGCCTGTCGCAGCCATTAAGTCACCTTCGTAAGTAGCATCTATAAAAACATGGGCAGAATAGTTTGAGCCATCTTGCATACTAATACTTTTTATCTCACCTGCTTCCATTTCTACTCCGTCTGCTCTGTTAAGCCTCTTGCCTTTTTCGAGTTTAATGTTGTTCTCAGCAATCATCTGTTCGTATACTTCTAAAGCGGCAGATGGCTCAAACGTCCACATGGCATCTTCGCCTTTTTTAGTTCTTGTTTGTCCACCATCTATGTATTCTTCTGGAGATTGGGTAGCCCAATTTTCAGGCTTGGCATAATACGCTTTTATATTTTGATAGAATTCTCTGGAAATACCCCCTATGGCCTGTTTGTTACCAATGTCGGTTTGGCCGAGCCCACCTGTAGTTAGTCCGCCAATGTGTTGGTTAGGTTCAAGTAGAATGACTGATTTACCCATTCGTGTAGCTTGAATAGCCGCTGCAATCCCGCCAGAAGTAGCGCCATAGATACAAATATCATAATCGACTTTATTTTCTTCTTGTTGACAAGAAATACTTATAGCAACTAAAATAAATCCTAATAAAATAAGCTTTAAGCCTTTCATTTTCATCTAAATTTTAAGTTTCAATTCAATTTATGGATGTTTTAAAAAATTTCATTCTTCCTCAATCTTAAAGGAAAAAATATAATACTCAATAAATATACACTAAGAGAAAAATTTGAACCTATGCACACTTGTTCAACTACGAGCAAAGTTGACATTATTCCAATCAAAGTTGATTAATTGCGGGTTAAAGCTGATACTTATGAACACTTTCTCCTATACTTTACCCACTATTCAATATTTTGAGCTAATTTTTAGCCACTAATATTAAATATCATTTTGAAAAATACTCATGAAAAACCAAGCAATTATTATCACAGGTGCTACGAGTGGAATGGGAAAAGCCATTGCCACTCTACTGGCTCAAAAAGGCGCAAGACTTTTACTTAATGGAAGGGATGAGCACAAAGGCAAAGATTTGGTAGGAGAACTTAAGAAATGGAGTGATGTGGTTTTTATTGCAGGAGATGTAAGTAAGCCCGAAACCAATGAGCAACTTGTACGAGAAACCATTACGCATTTTGGTAAAATTACTGGCGCAATTACCAATGCAGGCTCGCTTGGGTTAGGCAGTGTTACAAATATGGCTTTAGCAGATTGGCACTACACTCTAAATACAAACTTGAATTCGTTTTTTTATTTGACCAAGTATGCAATACCCCATATTAAAAATGAAAAGGGATTCATAGTTGCCAATGCTTCTATAGCTGCCTTTAAAAGTTTTCCAAACCATGCAGCGTATTGTGCCTCCAAGGCGGCATTGGTAAGCTTGGTAAAACAAATGGCGGTAGATTATGGGCCTGATATCCGTATTAATGCCATATGCCCGGGCCCTGTTAACACGCCACTTATTTGGGATTCTGCCAAAGCTTTCCCCAACCCTGATGCCGCAGTAAGCGATGCTGCGAAAGCTACCTTGCTAAAGCGCTTAGGAGAACCTGAAGACATTGCCAACCTAGTAGAATTTCTGATTTCTGAAAAAGCTTCTTGGATAACGGGTACTGCCATTACCATTGACGGTGGGATCATGGCTTCGCGTTGATTCAGAAACTATGAGTAGAATCTTTACTCAAAGTTTAGAAAATAAGCTCAATATATTGCGTCTTACAGTAAAGAATAATACCATTATTTAATTCAAAATTAATATTTATACCTATAATTTAACGTATTTACATTGTTAAAACTCATAAAAGGGTATAATTAGCTTAATATCGACACCTAAACTTGTTATCATTTATATATAAGGTAAGTTTTGTGACTTAAAATACGGTAAGATGAAAAAGCTAATGAAAACAGGTTTTTTCTTACTAATTGCATCACTGACTTGCTTTTTGGGGACCTACGCACAAAATTCTAAGTTTCATCTTATCAATGAGCAAACGCCTTATGTGAAATTAGTAAGTACAAGAGTAGCCATTATCGAAGGCTCGCTTAACGGTAAAAAAGCATATTTTTTAATAGATACAGGATCTACAATTTCTCTTATAGACCTATCCCAAAAAAAAAGATACAGGTTTAAGGAATCCAAAATATTAAATAGAAGTTTGAGTGGATTTGGCGGTAGCCTAAAGCAACTGCGTATCATACACAAAATAGAGGTCAAAATTCAAAACAAGTTCATTTCATCAACTTTCATAGGCGCACACCTCGGGAAATTAACCTCTAAGCTTGGTAAGTCTGTAGGCTTTGAGATTGTCGGAATCTTGGGCTCAGATATTATTGATGACTACGGGTTGGTCATAGATTATCCTAATAAGAGATGCTGGATTGGAGTAGGCAAAGAAATTAAAGAGACTATGCTTTATGAAATAGATTCTACATTCAATCAATTTAATTTTACTTACAAAGGTCATACTAACTATAAACCAAAAAAGAATTTATTTAGCTAATACATAGGTCTTCTAAAAGCTCAACATATAACCTTTTTTGGCGCTTATAAATAATTGAAATATAAATCTATTCTTTGGATAGGAACTGGTAAATTACTTATCTTCCGATTTTAAAATTTAGATAAGAATGCAAAACCTTAAAGTAGCCGTAGCACAGTTTGAACCAAAAGATGGAGACAAAGCCTACAACTTTGAAGTGATGGAAAAACTCATAAGCCAAGCCAAAGAGCAAGGTGCTGAGGTAATTTCTTTTCATGAACTTTGCATTACAGCTTATACATTTTTAAAAGATTTAAGTAAGCCTGAATTAGCAGAACTCGCCGAAGCAGTGCCTAATGGGCCTAGCTGCAGAAAGCTCATATCTCTGGCCAAAAAATATGATATCCACATTTTAGCAGGTTTGGTTGAAAAGGAAAATGATACTTTTTACAACACATACATTGCTGTAAATACAAGCGGAGTTATTGCCCGATATAGTAAGCTGCATACATTTATAAGCGATTACTTATCGGCAGGAAATGAGTACGTTACTTTTAAAATAAAAGACTGGAACTGCGGTATTTTAATCTGCTATGATAACAATGTAATTGAAAATGTGAGAGCAACTACCCTACTGGGGGCACAAATCATTTTTGCTCCACATGTTACAGGCTGCACCCCTTCTGCCATGCCGGGCAGAGGCTATGTAGCTGATGCGTTATGGCAAAATCGACATAAAGATCCCGTGCCTTTGCGTATGGAGTTCGATGGGCCTAAAGGCAGAGAATGGTTGTTGAGGTGGCTGCCCGCTCGCGCTTATGACAATGGTGTTTATTACGCATTCTCTAACCCTATTGGCTATGATGGAGAACATCTGAAAAACGGTAATGCCATGTTAATTGATCCATATGGTGATATTTTAAACGAGGTGCGCAATTTTGATGATGCCATTGCCATAGCTACTTTTACCCCTGATAAGTTGACCCTTGCGGGCGGCTATCGCTACAGAAATGCACGCAGGCCTGAACTTTACAGTAAAATATTATCGGGAGAACACCAACCCACCTTAAAACCCATTTGGATGCAAAAAGACAATTCTACAAAATAGTAGACATATGCCTCAACACACTATTGTAAAAAATACATTTAAAGAAAAGATAAAAGCCGTACTCACAAAAGACAGGTTAGAGTTTGCTATCAGCATATATGTGGCACTCAATTTATTTGCCTATGGCTTTGGTAAAATGGCCAAGGTGCAGTTTACTTATGATGGCCCACTGCTTGAAAAAACGATTGGAGATCTCAATGGGTTTGAACTTACTTGGGTGTTCTTCGGGCATTCTTATCCTTATGTCATTATCATTGGAATGACACAAGTAATTGGTGCTGCCATGCTCATCCCTAAAGTGACAAGAATCTTTGGGACATTGATACTCATACCCGTAATGGTCAATATCGTATTGATTGATGTTTTCTATGGAATCCATTTTGGAGCTACTATGAATGCCATCTACTTTTTAGTAGGTTTATTACTGATACTGTTGCTCAATAAAAGCAGGGTATTAAAAGCTATTGAAACCCTTATAATTAAAAGTAAAGATAGATTAAACTTAAGTAGGCTACTTCAGTATATACTTATTGCTCTTATCGGTATCCTTGTTTTGGAGGGGATTAAAATCTTCTTTAATAACATCATTAAACTTATCTTATAATGCTCGTTACCCAAACAGAACGGCTTCTATTTTTCAAGTATCAAAAAGAAGATTTGGGGATCTACCAGCAACTTATGCGCAATCCTAAAGTATCTAAGTACATAACCGGTCAACCTCCAACTCAGGAACAAAGCAAAAATAGATTTGAACACATTTTGTCACTTAATAAAACCTATAACTCCTTTGGTTTTTTTAAGGTAGTAGAAAAAAAGACAGATACACCAATAGGCTTGGCTAAATTAGTAGGAACAGACGAAAACCAAGCAGAATTAGGCTACGCCGTACAGCCAAATTACTGGAATAAAGGTTTTGGGTCTGAAATTACCAAAGGGTTGATTGATTTTACCAAATCAGCCACCACACTCACTTCCTTGTTGGCTATTGTTCAACCTCAAAACCAAGTTTCAATAAACTTACTTCAAAAGTTCGGTTTTCAATTTTCTCATCCCATACCAGATCCTAAAGGCATAGAGCAATTGGTTTCTGCTTACATATTAGCCATTTAAGTTTATTGTAACTACTCAGGTACGTATAAAGAACCTCGAAGAGGTGCTATTATAATAGCATGCATCATAAGTGTATTAATAAAACCCCGCAGGGGTGATATAGTCTGAATGATTCGGTCTGGAAAATCCAGTTCGGACGACATTAAATAGATAGAAACTCTTTAAAAATAGGCATGGAAGGTATTTTACAATTTCATCCCTTCGGGATTTAAACTTATTTTTAATGTTTTTTCTATAATAGTATCATCCCTTCGGATTTTACCTGAGTAGTCACAGTTTATTTTCTAATTACATAATGATGCACTAAATTGAAATAATTTCTAATGCAGCTCAATTTATGCTTAAACGTATATTTCTTTTTGTTATACTGGCACTCATAATACTGGTCGCCATACTTTTTTTCAATACTTGGAAGGTCCAAAAAAATATGCGTCAAGTAGCAGAAGTACAACTTATAGAAACAGATGATGCTGTTGTACAAAGATTTTCTGATGCCTTAAAAATACCCACTGTTTCTTATGAAAACCCCGCCGACTTCGACTCTGTTCCTTTCCTCGACTTTATCACTTTTCTTAAAAATAACTATCCACTTACTGATTCTCTTTTAGACAAAAGAATAGTTAACCGTTTTAGCCTGCTTTACAAATGGCAAGGCAGCGATGCCTCTTTAGCGCCTGTGGTTTTTATGGGGCATATAGATGTGGTTCCTGTGGGTGCGCCAAATACTTCTCTTAAAACAGAGAAATCACCCACAGAACTTAAAAGCTCTATGAATAGCCGTTGGGATGTGGCGCCCTTTGGCGGTGAAATCAAAGACGGATTTATTTGGGGTCGCGGTGCCATTGATGATAAAATTAGTGTGATTGGCAATATAGAAACCACCGATAAACTATTGTCTGAAGGCTACCAACCTAAAAGAACCATCTACTTCGCTTTTGGCCATGACGAGGAAATTGGCGGAAGGGCGGGCGCTGTAGAAATTGTTAAGTTGCTAAAATCTGAAAATGTATTTCCTTACTATGTAATGGACGAGGGAGGCATTATTACAGAAAACCGCATCCCGAAAATAACTGAACCAGTAGCTTTAATAGGTGTAGCAGAAAAAGGATTTATTTCAATCAAGCTCTCGGTTGATATACCTGGTGGGCATTCTTCCATGCCTAGCAAGGATTTGGCGATTGAAATTCTTTCTAAAGCCATTGTAAAATTAAGAGAAAACCGTTTCCCTGCCCAGATTACTCCACCAGTTGCACAATTTATAGATTATATTACCCCGCTTATGCCTATGCCAGAGAAGTTGGTTTTTGCCAATCGCTGGTTGTTCGAGCCAGTCTTGCTTGGTGCTTATGAGGCTTCTGATGCAGGTAATGCCACAGTAAGAACCACTACCGCGCCTACTATTTTTAAAAGTGGTTACAAAGACAATGTGCTGCCAACGCAAGCAGAAGCCACTGTTAATTTCAGGATTTTGCCCGGTAGTACTTCTGATGATGTGGTAAACCATATTAGAAAAGTTGTGGCAGATGAGCGCATACGTATAGAAAAAGGTAGTTTTTTAAGTGAACCCTCACCCGTTTCTCCAGTAACCCATGCAGGTTTTAAACAGATTGAGGAATGTATTTTACAGGTTTTCCCCGAGGTAACCGTTGCACCTTACTTGGTGGTGGGTGGTACTGACTCACGCTATTATAATGAGATTTGCGAAAATATTTACCGCTTTTTACCAGTGGTTGATCCTATAGGCTTTCATGATATTAATGAAAGAATTGGTGTAGAGGATTATAAAAAAGCCTTGCAGTTTTATTATCAGTTAATCAAAGCGGCTGGGGAGCAATAAAAATCCTCTCCCAATTAAACCTGAAGAGGATTTATCAAAACCTTCCGCTAAATTAAATACTCAAGATATTGACCATTTTAATCAGGTCTTTGTTAAGAGGTTTTTTCTTATTGATGCTATCGTGAAAAGAGGTATAAACTACTTGATCATTGATCACGCCTGCCATTACATTTTTCTTACCTTCTAGCAAACCTTCTACTGCTGCCAAGCCGAGGCGGCTGCCTAAAATGCGATCTATGGCCGTGGGTGCGCCACCACGTTGCACGTGCCCTAAGGTAGTCATCCTGATGTCCATGTTGGGCAACATCTCTTTTGCTTTTACAGAAATGTAGTGGGCATCTCCTAAGTCTTCGCCTTCTGCCACAATAATCAAAGAAGAAGATTTTTTCCGATCCCTTCCTGCACTTAATGTATCGATCACACCCTCTATGCTATCGGGATTTTCAGGTACCATTACCATTTCGGCACCACCGCCTATACCAGTTTGTATGGCAATGTAACCAGAGTCACGGCCCATTACCTCTACAAAAAAAACGCGGTCATGAGAGTCTGCGGTATCCCTTATTTTATCAATGGCGTCTAGCGCTGTATTCACTGCCGTATCAAAACCAATAGTGTAATCTGTGCCATAAAGGTCGTTATCAATCGTTCCCGGTACTCCGATAGTAGGAATCCCAAACTCTTTCATAAAGATTTCGGCACCAGTAAAAGTACCGTTTCCGCCAATGGCTACGAGCCCTTCAATGCCCAACTCTGTCAAATTCTTATAGGCTTTTTCTCTGCCTCTCTTTGTTCTAAACTCTTCTGAACGGGCAGATTTTAAGACCGTGCCTCCTCTTTGTATAATATTGCTTACGTCTCTAGACTCTAGCTTTTTTATATCACCGTCAATCATGCCCTTGTAACCGCGTATAATGCCGTAAACCTCAACATGATTGTAAAGTGCTGCTCTTACTGAAGCCCTAATGGCGGCATTCATGCCTGGCGCATCACCTCCTGATGTAAGTACTGCTATTTTCTTCAAAATATCGAACTTTTAAAACCTAATTTCTAATGTTGTCTCAGAGAAATTTCTGATTTTGTGTAGTGTTGTTTCTTATTGTTAAGGTTACGATTGCCAACAAATTCATGGGTCGTTTATTAAATACCCCTTTCTCATTTTCTATATTTGGGTGTACAAATCTATACATTTTTATTAATATCCTTCAATTGCATATGGCTTAGTATGAAAATAAAAAAAAGCAAATATAGCATTGTAGGGTATTTGGCTATCCTGCTGTATCTACTTACTCATTTAGGTACACTTACCTTATTTCCCTTACCTTGGTATGATGAGACTTATATGGCCTCAATAGGCAAGGCTTTTTTAGAAACTGGCAAGTTTACCAAAACCTTGGCCTATTATACTGATGTACCTAAAGTAGATCTTAGGTATGGCCCGCTCTATTTTTTTGTAGTAGCTCCAGTTTTTAAATTTTTAGGATTTGGTATCTTCCAATATCGCCTTATTTCCTTAGTATTTGGCTTTGTAACTCTGTGGCTCACTTTTAAAATTTATTATGCTGAAGAAAAAAATAAAATAAATGCTAATGCCATAGTTATTTTTCTTGCTTTAGACTCCTTTTATTTCAGATGCATGCACGAAGGCCGCATGGATTTAATGGCCTCTGGTTTTATGCTAAGTGCCAGTATAATGTTGCTCAGTGTCTTGAGAACAACAGATAAAAAAAAAGTCGTAATAAAGCTGATATTTGCTGGAGTATTGTCTGCCCTAGCTTTATTGACTTCGCCACGTTTAGGTTATTCTTTGCCTTTTATAGGTATTTATTTGCTTATACATTTTTTACGGTACAAGCCAAGATACACCTTGGTCGGTGCCTTTAGCTTTATAATACCTCTTTTCTTGCTTTACTCATTATGGATTTTTTACGCCTTTGGCAGTTATGTCAATTTTATCGAGTTCTACAAAGAGAACCTTGGTTATACAAGACTTAACGGCTATCCATTTTATATTCCCAAACAGCAAACCCCTTTGCTCCTATTTACTTTTATGGCTGTAATAATCGGTGTAATAAGGCATAAAACAGCCTTTTTCTCGCCTTTGGTTATTTGGTCTTTACTGCACATTGCTGCTTTTTACTTAATAGTTTACGATAATGGACCTTATGCTTCTCTGATTTTTCCCTACCTGTACATTTTATTATTTGTTCAAATCAGCCCTAACGATTGGAGTTTTTTGAGGAAAACCATTGGTTTTGAAAAAGGTCAACGACTTGATACTCAAAAAAAATAATAATGAAAATCTTAACAAGGCTCTCATAAAAAGTAGTTTACAATTGCATACATTTTTAATATAAAAAGTGTTAGTAATTAGAATCGATTCCTACAAAAGGCTTTTTTTGATATGAAACTTTTTTCACTGTTTATTTTTCAGCTTTTTTTATTCTCATTCAGTTTATTGTCTCAGCATCCTCCTATAGATTGGAGCCCCGAAAAAAAATTGAGCTGGGATGATTTTAAAGCAGCACCAACGGGTAAAATGTTTGAAGCTGCCAAAAGCGAGTTTGAAATTAAGTTTAAGTACCAAGGCGCATACAAAGAAGGTAAGCTGGTTTTTAGCTTTGATGTAATGCCACAATTTATACCTGAAGAATCTTGGTACAATCAAGAACGCGCTACTCATGAGCTGCTTATGCACGAACAGCTACATTTTGACATCACAGAACTTTTTGCCAGAAAAATGCGCAAAAGATTCCGAGAAACCACTTTTAGCGAAGATAGTTACGATAGCGAGATCAAAGCGCTTTACGTAAAAACCATGACAGAGCTAAAAAACTATAGGTCGGTTTACAATAGCGAAACATTTTTTGGTGCCAAACTAGATAAGCAATTGCAGTGGAATGACAAAGTGGCCAAGACGCTTAACGAATTATCTGCTTATATCAAATAGTTATTCATTCCTCTTGGTTTAGCACTTCTTTTAATAATGCCTTAAGGTCTTCATTTAAGGGTTTGTCGTGCTTTTGATGAAAATATCTTTCGAATAAATCCTCAATGTTTTCTTGCAAATTGGTTTGCTTTTGTTGCTCACCAACATTTTTAGTTTGAATTTCTGGAATAATACCGATGATTGCTTTGTGGGCCTCATAGAGCTCCCTTTTGATTTGGGCAGTCAAAAAAGAATCGCTTTTTAAAGTGATTTCCACAAAAGTATCTTGGTTTTGGCTCAACCAATCTATGGCACTTGCCACACTTTCGAACCTTTTGCGGTGCAATCTCTTGCCCGCATTTATGGCTTCTTTTTTTACTTTAACCTTTTCGCCCGCTTTTGTCTCTATTATGCTCACATATTTTTGCTGTTCAGTCTCGCTTAAACTGTACTCTAATAAACTTCCGCTATAGATTACAGGAGGCTCTTCTACTTTTGCTAAATTGTGAAATCTGTGTAAATGACCTAATGCAGTATAGTCTATTTGAGAGGGAATATCAGAAGTGTAGATTGGTTGGGCACCTCCTACGTGCACCACTGAGCGCTCATCCTCAGGTTCTTTCAATGCGTCTTTGCCATTGGTTACAAATAAATGGGCTACCAAGAGATTTACGCCACTTTTATCGCAGTATTTATCTGCAAGCTTTTGCCATTTCTCTGATAAGATATTTCTAAAGGTCTGATGCGAATCTTGAGTACCAAAAAAAGACTTTAGTCTTGCTTCATTTGCATAGGGCGTGGTAATGAGCCTTAAAAGCTCTTTGGTTTTGGGGAGCCTTAACTCTAAAAAACCATGATCGGATCGGGTAACCTCTATTCCCGAAGGCAACTTAAAAACAGGTACTTTAGAGTCTGGATAGCCAGAAAAAATAATTCCACACTCTCTTGCTAAAGGGTCGGGCGCCTCTATTCTATCTGCTGAATCGTGATTGCCTGCAATTGCTATTACCGGTCTTTTGCCATTATTTGCCAATCTATGCAGCGTTCTGTAAAGAAGCTCTATGGCCTCATTGGGCGGATTAAACGTATCATACAAATCACCTGCTATCAACACTACATCCACGTTTTCCTTTTCAACTATATCGCAAATTTCATTAAGTACTTGACGCTGTTCATCTAACCTATTAAAGTCGTTTAATTTTTTACCCAAGTGCCAATCTGCTGTATGTAGTATTCTCATGATAATCAATATTCGGTTTTATCTTCTTTCTGTTCCCACAATTTAAAAACCTCTAGCGCAATATCCCTACCTTTCTGTAGGGTTTTTATGCTCCTTTTTCCCATTGGCAGTTTCAATTCCTCATAAATAAACTGGTCATCGAAACCGATGGCTTTGGCATCTTCTTTAGTACAAGCATAAATTAATTGGGCTGGTCTTGCCCAATAAATGGCTCCTAAGCACATGGGGCATGGCTCACAAGATGCATAAATTGTACAACCTGACAACTGAAATGAGTTGAGTGCCTTGCACGCATTTCTTATGGCAACTATTTCTGCATGGGCAGTGGGATCGTTTTGAGAAGTTACCATATTGCAGCCCTCGCCGATTATCGCTCCATTTTTTACAATGATTGCTCCGAACGGCCCCCCCTTACCACTTTCAATACCCTGTTTTGCCAATTTTACCGCCTTGGTTATGTAATATGTATGATTATAGATTTCCACCTATTAAATGATATTTATGCTAATAAGAAAAAATACAATGTTCTAAATTAAAAAAGGCTACCTAATAAATTAAGGTAGCCTTTAAGGTATTACATTTTCGGTTAAATAATCAAGTTATATCTTTTATCTGTTATAAGATATTTCAGTATTTACCTGCTTATTCAATTTATCGATTTTTTCTGCTGTAAAACTAAACATAAAAAAATCGAAAGATAAGATTGAAAGTACAATTAGCGAACCTGCTAAATACCCTTTTACTGGAGTGAGGTACTGTAAAAACTTGTTGTAAAGGTATAAAACCAATGCCACAGAGGACACCAATAAATAGATTGAAATAAAAATTTGTAGTGTTAAGATCATCGCTTTAATAATTTGATAGTTAAAAAACTGTATTTTGTTAGTCTGTTATCGCTCCAAAATAACTAGCCGTTTACAATCTTAGTATATATTGTTATGTAAGCTGTAAGCTTATGATGTAAAATATAATTTTATCAAAATCAATTTAATCCATACTTATCTAATAGATAGATAAGAGAGGTCATGGCAGCAGCACCCAATTGCAACTCTTTTTTATTTACTTGCTCAAAGGTATCATTTGCAGCATGGTGGTAATCAAAATACCTTTGAGAATCTGGTCTAAAGCCAATTAAAGTAACCTCTTGCGCTTTTAATGGGCTGATATCAGCACCGCCTCCACCTTTCTCAAACTCATAGATTTTATAGGGTTTGAATAAAGGGCTCCAACCTGCAATTTTCTCTACTATGTTTTCATTGCCATCTATACTAAAACCTTTTGGCGTAAAACCACCTGAATCTGACTCCATGGCCGCCAAATGTTTCTCATTATTCTTTTGAGCGAGTTCTGCGTATTTTCTACCGCCCCTTAAGCCGTTCTCTTCATTCATGAACATAACTGCGCGTATGCTGCGCTTAGGTTTTATTCCTAAGGCTTTAAGTACTCTTAAAACCTCAATAGATTGCACGCAGCCGGTGCCATCGTCATGGGCACCTTCTGCCAAATCCCATGAATCTAAATGGCCACCTACCACTATAAACTCATCGGAAAATTCACTACCATTGATTTGCCCGACTACATTGTAAGAAAGTTTTTCTTCTAACATTTGGCAGTGCGTCTCAAAATAAAATTTCAGATCTTGATCATCTTTTAACAAGCTGCTGAGTAAATCTGCATCTTTGGTACCTATGGCAATAGCTGGAATTTGCGGCACATTGAGTGCGTAACTGAGACTGCCGGTATGTGGTAAGTTATCTGATGAAGTGGTAACTGAGCGAACTACTGCTCCTATGGCTCCGTATTTGGCCGCTTCTGACGGCCCGCTACCTCTTTGGTTTACTGCACCACCATAAGCTTGAAAGGTTTGTATCACTGTTGGATCCATCGGTCTATTGAAAAACACGATTTTTCCCTCTACGTTTTCTCTACCCAAATTGGCCAATTCTCCAAAATCTTTTACTTCAACTACTTGAGCTAATACGCCGTCAGGGCCGGTTCCCACTGAATTTCCTAAGGCACAAACCGCTACATTAAAACTACCTAACTTGTTGGAGTTGATTACCCTTCCGATTTCTTTCCTTCCTCTTTGCCAATGAGGCACCATCACTTCTTGTAGAAATACCGTATCGAAACCGTAGTTTTCCATTACCTGCTTGCTCCACTCTACTGCAGCAGCGGCTTGGGGAGAGCCACTCAATCTGCCCCCAATCTGTTTGGTTAAATACCTTAAGTTCTCATAGCAGGCATCGCTAGTAAGTATTTCATCAAAAATACTTTCTATTACCGCATCATCTTTTTGAGCGTGTACATTAGCCAAAAAGCCAAAACAAATTGTAAACAGAAACAGCCTCAGATAATAGTTCATCAAAATATTTTATCTTCCTAATAAAATGAACTTTGTTAATGAATTTAAACAAATATAATTATTATTATTAGAATTTGCACTTATCTAAGCCTACAAAACTTATTTTTCTATTAATTCTGCCTCATGCAACAGATACATCAATTGCTCAGGATCTTCTTCGTTCGCATAGAACTTTCCTTGTATCCATATAGGATCATCGGTAAATTCTATATGGTTTTTAGAATGCACCTCTATCACAGTTTCAGGACCTGCACCTCCACAAAAAAAGCAAATATTAAAGGGCAGCGAAGAAAGTACGAATCTATTTTTTCCTGTAAGCTCGTCTAAAGGGACCATAAAACCTTTTAAAATTATCTGCTTACCTTCAAGAGATTTTACCTTTTTACCAAATATGGGATATGTGATATTGAAGCCGGTACTCTCCTCTGTTCGGTTTTTATAGGTAACATCCTCTAGGTCTTTCCAATAGTTTGGTTGGGCAGAGGCCGATCCAGATAAAAAAATACCAATTATAATGGTTGCTACTTTAAATACTTTTCGTGGTTTAGAACTGAAGTATTCTATCATGGTATATGTAAATTGAAATTGTAATGTCTAATTTTATTGACTTAATGCAAGAGACAATAAGGTTTTAGAAAAAAGCCTTTTATGGCGCAAGCAAACTTTTTTTAGAAATTTTAGCCTTATGCAAAACCTTGCTTATGATTGTAAAACTATCCCGAAAGCATAATTTTACTTTTTTAGAAATCACCATTGCAAAGCATCTAAAAGCTTAAAAGGATATTTCTCGAAGATAAAGAAAATATAATTATACCATTATGAGGGCGGCAGTAATAGACATGGGTACCAATACCTTTAATTTACTTATTGGAGAATTGTATGAAAACTCTCTAAGAACCTTGTACTCCGAAAGGGTTTTTGTTAAAATCGGGAAAGGTGGAATTAGCAACGGAAAATTGACTGAGAAAGCCATTTTAAGAGCGAAAAGTGCCTTAGAGAAGTATAGCTCCACCATTAGTAGGTTTAATACAAAAGAAGTAAGGGTTACAGCTACTAGTGCCATAAGATCGGCCAGTAATGCGTCTATTTTACTAAGTCAAGTAAAAAATGAATTAGGGTTTGAAATTGCAGTAATCAACGGAAAGCAAGAAGCAGAACTCATATACAAGGGAGTTAAAACTGCTATAGATTTGGGTAAGCATCCTTCTCTAATAGCTGATATTGGCGGCGGAAGTGTTGAGTTCATTATAGCAAACAAGGACAAAATTTTTTGGAGAGACAGCTATGAGATTGGGGCTCAAAGGCTGTTTGACCGCTTTCATAATAACGATCCTATTACTACTAATGAGCAGCATCATTTGCAATCTTACTTAGAAAGTGAACTTGAAGATTTATCTCAGCAGATTTACAAGCATCAACCCCAAATGCTCATTGGCTGTGCAGGTACTTTTAGCACAATAAAGGCAATACACTGTCTGCAAAAAGGCACATTAGATTTGATTTCCAAAACTGATTATCCTATGGAAATACCTGCTTATTTAGCCATTCATGAAGAACTGCTAAGCAAAAACCTTAAAGAAAGAAAAGCCATACCCGGCATGCTAGAAGAGCGTGCAGATATGATTGTTGTGGCTTCTTGTATCGTAAGTTTTTTACTGGAAAATTATGCTTTTAGAGGAATCAAGATCACCAGTGCTGCCTTAAAAGATGGTCTTTTATGGGAAACCCTTAATCATACCGACGACAAGCTAGATTTTTTATAGCTTTATTTAGTAGTAGGCTTGTTAAGGGTTGTTTGTTCTCTGATTAGTACCCTTATCGATTTTATCCTTTTCTTATCTACAGAAACCACTGTAAATCTAAAGTTTTTAAAGTCGTATGTTTCGCCTGAGTTGGGTATTCTAGAAAAAAGCTCTAGCAAAAGTCCTCCCAAAGATTCGCTGTCGCCTTTAGCCTCTTCAAAAATTGATTGATCGACTTTTACCACTTTGCAAAAGTCATTTATAGAGGTCTTGCCTTCGAAGGTGTACAAATTCTTATCAATCCTTTTGTATTCTATATCTTCATCATCATCGAACTCATCGTTGATCTCTCCCACAATTTCTTCGATAATGTCTTCCATAGTAATTAATCCTGAAGTGCCACCGTACTCATCTACTACAATAGCCATGTGCACACGTTTTTTCTGAAAATCACGTAAGAGCTCATCTATTTTTTTGGTTTCAGGTACAAAAAAAGTGGGTTTCGTAATTAATTGCTGCCATTCAAAATTTTCATCTCTATCTATAAAAGGTAGTAATTCTTTTACGTAGAGTATGCCTTCAATTTTATCTATGGTCTCGCTATAAATAGGAATTCTAGAATAAGAGCATTTATTGACTTTGTCCATGAGTTGGTGAAAATCGTCTTCTACATCAAAAGCTGTAATGTCTATCCTTGACCTCATGATTTGCTTTACCGTTTTTGTCCCAAAGCTTACTATACCTTTTAAGAGTTCTCTGTCTTCGTTTACCGAGGCGGTCATATCCACAACTTGCTTTAGTTCATGCATAGACACATCATAACCAGTGTGCTTGAATCTTTGCTCAAGCCGATCGCTTATTGTCATTAATAACCAAGCAAAAGGCCGTAAAACGCTCGAGGCAAAATACAGCATGCCTGAGGTAAAACGTGCGAATATTAGGTTTTTTTCAGTTGCGTAGATTTTGGGTACTATTTCACCAAAAAACACTATGGCAGCGGTAACGATTACTGTTAACCAAAAAACAGCCTCTTCGTTTTCCCTGCCAGATATCTCCCAAGTGGCAAAGGTACAAAGCGTTACTAGTGCCACATTAACCAGGTTATTTAGGATAAGTATTGTGGCCAATAGCTGCTTTGGCTGCGATAAAAGCCTAACTATATTAATAGAATTGGTTTTATTGCTGTGTTTACAATTTTCTAACTGCTTTGGGGATAAAGAAAAAAATGCTACCTCAGACCCTGATATCAGGGCTGAGAGCAGCAGTAAAACTATTGATGCAATAAAAATCGGATATATAATAATCGGAACTTCTAATACTGTGCTTAATATCTGTAAATAAGGCTCCGGTTCTATGATGTTGCTACTATAACTACCTTCTTCCAAAATAAAAAATTATGGTAAAATATCATTAAAAGGGCAGGTCGTCTGCTGAATCGCCCGAACTTTTCTCAAACTCAGGAGAAGGCTCTGATGCATTGCTTGACGAGGAAGCAGCATTACCACCGCCTGAAGCCCTTGAGAGCATGGTCATATTAATTGCTCTTATCTTTATGTTTTTTCTTGGGTTACCTTCCTTATCTTCCCATTTGTCGGTTCTGATTTTTCCTTCTACGTAAATGGAATCGCCTTTTTTGAGATACTGCTCGGCAACTTTTGCCAAACCATCCCACATTTCTACGTCATGCCATTCTGTATTATCAATTCTATTTCCTGATTTATCCTTATAACTCTCTGTTGTGGCCAATCTGACGTTTGCCACTACTGAACCACTTTCTAAATGTCTTACTTCTGGGTCTTGACCTAGGTTTCCCAATAATATTACTTTGTTTACTCCAGCCATTGAATGTTGTTTTTTTATGAGCCGCAAAATTACGGTTATAAATAAAAATAGCTAAAAAATATATTCCTTCAAATATTTACTGACCAATACAGGCTTAGGTAATTCCTCTATAGCCTCTATGCTATATAAGTTCGCCTTATTTTTTGATAAAAAAGCATCAAAAACATTTAAATCACTATTTTTGATTACATAAAAAACAGCTTCTATCCTTTGATGTGTTAAAATATGGGTAAAAATTTTAGATGCACTTACAGATAACTTCTTAATACCCTCTTTTTTTTCGAAATGTTCCGCAACTTGTTCAAAATCAAGTTTTTGTTCAGACTCAATTAAAGGAAAATCGAAAAGACCTTGCCATATATCATTTTCAGAACGTTTTTTTAGAAAGTACTCATTTGCCTTATTTAGCACAAGGTAATGAAAATAGCGCTTTCTCTTCTTGATTTTTTTCCCTTTTACAGGAAGTTTGTCCTGCTTTTGTGTGAGCCTCGCTGAACACTCTGCTGTAAATGGGCAAAACATACAATTGGGATTATGCGGTGTACAATGCATAGCCCCAAACTCCATAATAGCTTGGTTATGTAAGTCAGGGTTTTGTTCAGAAATTAAGCTATTGGCCAATTCGGTAAAAACCTTCTTTCCTTCATTGCTGCCAATGTCTACATCTATACCAAAAAGACGGGCCAATACTCTAAATACATTACCATCTAGTACGGCTACTTTTTCTTTATAGGCAAAGGATGCAATGGCCGCAGCAGTGTATTCTCCTACTCCCTTCAACTTTTTCAATTCTGTATAACTTTCGGGAAATTTACCATTAAGCTCGTTGGCTACATACCTTGCTGCTGCATGTAGGTTTCTTGCGCGACTGTAATAACCCAAACCTTGCCATAACCTAAGCACCTCTTGCTCATTTGCCTCGGCCAACGAAAAAACATCGGGAAATTTTTCTACAAATTTGAAGTAATATGGCAAGCCTTGGGCCACACGTGTTTGCTGTAAGATGATTTCAGAGAGCCAAATTTTGTAGGGGTCTTTGGTTTCTCTCCAAGGAAGCTCTCTTTTATTTTCTTGATACCACTTAACTAACCTTATTGAAAATTCTCGCATCTATCAAAATATCATTAGCCACAACCCAAAAGTCTTTTAAAGCCATCTTCAGGTATACTGGAAAGGTCATTTATACCTACTTCCTGCTGGTCAGAATCCAGTTTTTCAGATTCCTCAGCCTGATTTTTCTTCTGCTTGATGTCTTGATTGTTTTCTTTTACCTTATTTTCCTTTTCCATAACTGCTGTTATCAAAGTAGTAATTTCTATAGTAAGCACTTCTGTAATTTCTTTCTATGCAATTACCGAATTCGTCGCGCCTGCCTGTAGGGCAATCTCTACTGGCTGCTTTGATCACTTCTTTATTGTGGATACCGCCCAAACCAATACCTGTGGTAGAGATATATGAAGTAACCCCGATAATTAAAGTAATGCCACCTAAGATAATTCCACGTGTTAGATTGATCATTTATCTAAAATTTTAAAGTACCATGCTTTTATATATGGCGTTGTAGCCGGACTGTAGATAAATATGATAAAAACCAAAAAAACAATAAATAAGGCCGCAAAATATCTGCTTAGCAATATCCCTTTATTAATGGTAATATCAACACTATCTTCAGTACTTGTTTTTGTGAGCTTGGTACTTTCTTTAAAAACAACTGGAGTGAAGCGACCTTGTTTTTTAGGATTTATCAAATAACTTTCTTCTATTTCTTCCTCTGTCCACCTTTCTCCTTCAGAAATACCTGCGGCCTTCCAAAACCATTTTTCGAATAAGTGGATGGCGTTTCCATTTTCATTATTGATCTCGACCGCTACTAAAACCTCGGTATTACTTGCAGATAAGTTACTTTTTACATTTACTGCATAGGTAGAATTTAATGTGGCTATTTCAAATGGCTCTATTTTTAAACCTGTTTCTGGAATATCGTTCAGTTGTATTTTATTAGAATAAATAGCCATACCTTTATAACCTACTGAAATAAAGAGCATCAAGAGCAAAAGAAACGTAGTGGCAATAATACTCCCTCTAAAGAAATTATACTCTTTTAGTTTTTTATTGTACTCAGAAAGATCGTTCTCACTTTCTATCATCTTAAACATCCTTAACTCGGGCATTACATTTTGTACGAAAAAAGCCATGCTTGCCTCTTCTTTCTCTGGGTTCCATTCAGCCCCATAAGTATAACCATTGTACTTACAGGTAGCATACTTGATTTTCCTACCAGGGTAATAATTGTCATCGGCTTCTCCTTCAAAATAAAGGACTTTGCCTTCTCCTGTTTCCTCAATAGGCACGAAATTCATGTCAGAATAAATCCGCATAAATTTACCTGATAAATATTCTCCTACATCTTGGTCTGGAGCCTCGGGCCTAGAGATACTAAACCCAATGGCATTTTCGGTAATGGTGAGGTAATCATGCGACTCGCTGCGGCAGAACCATTCTTGGTAAGAAGCAGAACTTTTATTATGCTCTTTTTCTTGTGGCAACTCGTAATGTACTTTTATTACAGCCCTACCAGTGATTTTATATTGTACATCTTGATAATTAAAGCTTTGGCCAACCGCCAAATAACGTCTCGAGGGATATCCTTTTTTCTTGTTTTTGCCCAATATGGCTTTTTCAGGCCTAGCAGCTTTTAGCGAAATGATGCTAGAACAACTTTGACAACATGCAAAGTAGCTATCTGCATAAATCAATTGAATTTCTTCGTTGCAATTTGGACATGTTTCGGCAACTTTCATGTGCGAATTGGATGCAAATCTTCTTTTCTAAACAATCAATTATTCGGTAGTCATAAAAAATGGGCGCTTTTCTAATGAAATAATCACGCGCACAAAGCAATGGTAAAAATACCGAAAAGCAAGAATAAATAGAACTACAAATCTCCATATGGTATTAGATTGGTAATTATAATCAACCTACCGTCAGCTTCAATTTTATCGTCAAAAATATTTCGATTGATACCATACCAAAGTGCAAAATCTTAAAACTATATCTTGTTTTATTAAAAACCGCCTACTGGTACTTTTCAAACTTTAAAAGAAATATGCTGTTTATCTTCGCATAACGGATAATAAGTTAATTTTCGGTTTTGAGAGCTCAAAGTGACTATCTATTGAAGGCAGGGTATGAAAAATGCAGAATTTTTAAACAATGATGACATACTTTCCAAAATAAAATCTGGCGACAGAGAAACCTGGGCTAATTTTATAAAAATGTATTACGAACCCATAAAAGGTTTTATATACAGAATGGTTTTACAAAATGCCCATGCCGAAGAACTTACCCAAGATGTGTTTGCCAATTTTTGGTATAAGAGGCACGAAATCGTTATCAAAACATCGTTAAAAGCCTACCTCTACCGCAGTGCAAGGAATCTTACGCTCAACTTTATAAAGCGCAATAAATACGAAGCCAACTATAATGCCCAACTCGAAAAAACAATAAGTTACCAACACAATGAAACGGAAGAGCAGATCCATTATTCAGAACTAGAACTGACCCTCAAAAGAGAGATAGAAAACCTACCCGAAGAATGCAAAGAGATTTTTAAGCTAAGCCGTTACGAAGAATTATCTTATAAAGAGATTGCAGATTTGTTAGAAACTCCGGTTAGGCGGGTGCATTATCAGATAGGCATTGCATTGAAAACCTTAAGAGAAAAACTGAAAAACAAGTATGGTAACACCTATTTTACTGTATTATATATTATATTAATAAACTTAATGGATTTTTTTGACCGCTGAGTACTTTCAGTTGTCATATAAGAAAGGCTATCGAAATTATTTTTAATTAAAGAAAAGCATATTCACGAACTTTACCACCTACTACCATTTTATGAATAGCACATACTGGGATATCATAACTAAGAAACTTGGGGGCGACTGTACTGAGGAGGAGAAAATGACTTTTGAAAAACTGTTGTCTACTGATGAACAGTTTAAGGAAACTTACAACGACGCTTCTAAGATTTGGCAAACTTCTACTTTAAGCAAATACACCCCAAACAGCAGTAAAGAAGTTACCAGAAATTTCAATGGCTTATTAGATAAAATTGATGCCAAAGCAGTTGCACTGGAAAAAAGCGAGCGACCAAAAGCCCCTAAGCAAAAGTTTATAGAATTTAGGAGAAAATGGACCTGGGCTAGCATTGCAGCATCCATAATTTTTATTATAGGTTTTTATTTTGCCTTTTCTCCTCAAGATCAAGCTACTAAAGAACCGCAAATCGCTACGCATTTTAGCAATCCCCAAGGAGCTGCACAAAAAAACATAAATCTGCCCGATGGCTCTACCGCTATGCTTATGGGAGGTACTTCTATAACCTGGGCCAATAGCAATACTTTAAAAAATGAAAGAAGATTATTTTTAGAAGGAGAAGCCATTTTTGATGTGCAGAACAATGCGCAAAAACCTTTCATAGTAAAAACCATGCATACAAGCATAAAAGTTTTAGGAACTGTTTTTAAGGTACAGGCATATAAAGACCTTCAATTAGAAACGGTTTCTGTAGAAGAAGGCAGAGTAGAATTTACTTCCAATGACAAAAAAGTTACCTTAAGCGCTAAAGAAAAGGCCTCGTTTGTACTCGAAAGCCAAGAATTTACTGCCGTAAAATCGCTTGAAATCAGCGACAACAGTAATCGTATTTTCTTTGATAATATCGATTTGCAATCCGCTTCTATAATATTAGAAAACAGATTTGGCAAAAAAATAAAACTAGCCGATAAAACATTGGCAAGAAGAAAGATATATGGCAAGTTTAATCGAGAGAATCTTAATGAGATTTTACAGTCAATCAGCCTTGCGTTAGATATTAAATATGTGATTAAGGAAGACGCTATAGTACTTTCTAAAAAATAATCCTAAGAAAAGACCCTGTATTAGTAGACCGAAAGAAACACTTTCGGTCTTTTTTTATTTTCTATAGATAACATTATTGAATTTATCTATAGAAACCAGCAGTTTATGGAAGAAATTGAAGTGACGATTATTGATCGCAAGGGCAAGGAGATTATAACAAAGGCACCCACAGACATGAACCTAAATCTTATGGAGTTGTGCAAAGCCAATGAGCTACCCGTACTCGGCACCTGTGGAGGCATGGCTTTATGTTCTACCTGCCATGTTTACATAGAAAGCGAGCATCAACTACCAGAAATGTCTGAGGCTGAGGAAGATATGCTAGACAGTGCCTTTTTTGTGGATGATGATAAAAGTAGATTGGGCTGCCAAATAAAGATTACGCCCGATTTAGATAATCTCGTTATTAAACTGGCACCAGAAGCGGACTAATGAAATCGAGGTTGACCGAGATGTTTACAGTTGGGGAATCATAATCTAAAAAGCCAGTTTAAAAAAGATTGGGCTTTTTGCATTTGTCTTTCTAAGACTCGTTTAAGCCCAATGCACACAACTTACCATAATTTTCATTTAAACAGCAGGAAAACACTCTACTATAATGAAGTATTTAAGTATACTTAAAATTCTAAACTAAATTTATACCAAGCCTCTACCATAAGCAACATAACTAACTACCAAGCACTCTTACTTATCTTGTGCTGTTGTGGTTCATTCCTACAAATTAGCGATCTTATGGTAGAATACTTAAAAGAATTTCTTTCGGACCCTTTTTACAATGTGACTTCAAAGATTTTGTTGATTTTGCTATTTGGCATTATTCTAAATCGATTTTTCAAACTGTTCTTGCAGCGTTCCATTGATAAAATAGAGAATACAAGCAATAAAACCAGGATCAAGTTTATTGGTAATGCCATAGACTTTCTTAGTTATACTATCGTGTTTATTGGAGCCATATACACAATACCAAGCTTAAAAGCATTAGCAGTAGGTTTATTTGCAGGTGCTAGTATTTTTGCTGCTTTTCTGGGCTTTGCTTCACAGAAAGCCTTTTCAGATATAATAAGTGGTCTTTTTATTATAATTTTTAAACCTTTTAGAGTTGATGATATCTTAAAAATAAAGGATGAAATCGGTACAGTAGAAGACATAACCCTTAGACATACCGTAATGCGCGGCCTAGAAAACAAAAGACTCATTTACCCAAATTCATGGATTACCTCTGAGCCACTCATTAACTGGACTCTGGTAGATCCTCGAGTAAACAAGTTTATGTACGTAAGCATCAGTTATGATTCAGACATTGCCACTGCAGAAAAAATCATTAAAGAAGAGGCCATTAAACACCCAAGCTTAATAGATGTGAGAACAGAAGAACAGAAAGCCAACGGTGAGCCCATTGTAAAGGTAGACGTGTTGAGTTTTGATAATTTTGTAATCAACTTTCGAGTGCCACTCTGGGCAGAAGACCTCCCCAATGCCATGGGAATGATGTTCGACGTACAACGCGCCATACAAGAGCGATTTAAAACAGAAGAAGGCGTAGAACTTGCCAAACCTTCCCAAAAGCTATATATCAAAAATGAAAACTAAAAAAAAGCCTTTAGAGATATTCTAAAGGCTTTTGATTTGTAAAGTGCAGAGGGTGAGGGATTCGAACCCCCGGTACCTCGCGGTACAACGGTTTTCAAGACCGCCGCGTTCGACCACTCCGCCAACCCTCTATGGTCTTTATTAATTTTGGAATGCAAATATGCACGCTTAATTTTTTTTCTCAAAGAGAATTTGAGATTTTTTCTCTTTGGTCAAATCTAATGTCGCATTTACTTCAAAGCCAATTAAAATAATAAGCGACAGTGCAAATAACCAAAACATAAGACCTATCATTGCACCTATGGAGCCGTACAGCTTATTGTAGGTGCCAAAGTGATCTATATAATAAGAAAATGCCCACGATACCAACAATGATAAAAAAGTGGCTATACCAGTGCCCGGAGAAAAGAACTTCCACCTCACTGGAATTCTAGGGCCATAATAGTATATCATAGAAATACCCGAAAAGAACATCAAAGTCACTATAAAATACCTAAAGGATTCTATAGAATAGTAAATAAAATTTTGTGCTATAAAGCCTCTCTCTACCAATTCTTTTAAAATAATATTACCTGCAATTAACAGAAACACCGCAATGACCAATACCATGGCTAAATATACGGTCAATAGCATAGACACAAGTTTTTCCATGATAAAAGTACGCTTTTTGGGTGCATGGTAAATAATATCAAATGTGTCTATTAAAGAGCTCATTCCGCTTGTAGCTAGATATAAGGCTGTGATAAACCCAAAAGAAAGCAAACCACCTCTCTCTTTGCTTATAATGTCGTAAATGGTACCTTCAGCCTGTTCATAAAAACTGTTAGGCAAAACGCTTGATATGAAACGCATCACCTCTGCATTATCTAAATTAGGGATATAAGCAATGAGTGTAAATAAAAATATAATTGCAGGAAATATGGCTAGAGTAAAATTAAAGGCTACTGCATAAGCCCGCTGTTTTGTTTGGTTATCTTGTAGTTTAGAAAAGAAAATAACCAAAATTTCATACAGGCTGGCATCTGCTTTTTTAAAATAGATTCCTTTTAGAAACTTTATAAGTTGCTGATAAAAAGTGCCTTCCGTTATATGTTTTTCGATAAAACCCATTCAATACTAAATTTCAGAAACGCTAATCTTCCAGATTTTACGCGATATTTAACTTGCAAGGTTGTAGACAATTACTCGAAATAAGGAGCTAAAAGTTGGGTAATCTCATCGGGTACCCGACAAGGCCTCATTGTCGACTTTTTTATAAATGCCAATGTAGTTTCGGCCGTATGTATAAGCTTGCCTACTTCATTAAATATTTCATAGGTAAAATATATCTTAACTTTAGGTAGGGCAGTAATGGTAGTTCTAAGGTTAATCATTTCATCGTACTTTGCTGGTAATAAATACTTAGAACTACTTTCTAAAACAGGCATCATAATACCAGAATCTTCTAAATTCTTATAACTAAACCCTAATGCACGCATAGCTTCTACCCTTCCAATTTCATAAAAAATCGGGTAATTGCCGTAATATACAAAGCCCATTTGGTCGGTATCTGCATACCTGATCCTTATTTTAAAATCACTTGAGTACATGCCTTGATTTTTTGCTTTCTGTTAACAATGTGCTTAAGAGGGCAAATTAAACAAATATGTAGATAAGGTTAAATTTAGCTACGAATCTATTACACTACTTTTTAGCCTCATAAAATATTTCATACTGATTTAAGCATGTAATAACTCTCTAAACTTTGCCCTTACAATCTGTTCACAAATAGCTGATAATCACGAAATAATATAAGTGCAGGTGCGTATTTACAGCGGACTAAGAAATTAAAGTTATCTGCATGGAAACTTTGCTAATCGTAATTTTTGTAGTGGGCTACCTAGCTATCGTGCTAGAGCACAACATACACATAAACAAATCTGCACCTGCTCTTATTATTGGTATACTCTGCTGGACAGTATATATCTTGATGGCTGACAAACCAACAGCCGAAATACATCACGAGCTCGAAATTTACATGGCTGAAGTGGCAAGTATTTTATTTTTTCTGTTGGGGGCTATGACCATTGTAGAATTGATAGATGCTCATGAAGGCTTTGATGTGATTACGAAGCGCATCAAAACCAATAAGAAATCCACTCTGCTATGGATCGTTTGCGTGCTTACTTTCTTTTTATCGGCTTTATTAGACAACCTCACCACTACTATTGTAATGGTTTCTATTCTAAGAAAGCTGCTTAAAACACGCAAAGAGCGCCTATTCTTTATTGGTATGGTCATTATCTCGGCGAACTCCGGTGGTGCGTGGTCACCTATCGGAGATGTTACCACTACCATGCTTTGGATTGGCGGACAAATAAGCAGTAAAAATATTGTATTTACCTTGATCATACCGAGCTTAGTTTGCATGTTGGTACCACTTATCATCAGTTCTTTTCTTGTAAAAGGCAGTTTTGAGTCTCCTGACGGTGATCATGTAGAGTTTAAGGCTAGCCCGGTAAAATTCACTAAATCACATATAATATATGTTTCTAAATTTGAAAAGAGACTGATATTTTGCTCAGGTATCGCTGCTTTGGTCTTCGTGCCTTTCTTCAAGTCCTTTACACACCTTCCTCCTTTTATGGGTATGTTCTTTAGTTTAGGATGGTTATGGTTGCTCACCGAGATCATGCACAAAGACAAAAATGATGAAGTAAAAGATCCTATTTCAGTTATTGGTGTATTGAAAAAGGTTGATGTACCGAGCGTACTATTTTTCTTCGGAATTCTTATAGCCATTTCTAGCTTACAAGCAACAGGTATTTTAAAATCTTTGGCTCTTTTTCTAGACAACTCGATTGGAGATATTTATTTAATAGGCTTGGCGCTTGGCATACTCTCTGCCATTGTAGACAACGTGCCACTTGTAGCGGCATCTATGGGCATGTACGACATAACTCAATATCCTCTAGATCATACACTTTGGGAGTTTATAGCATATTGCGCTGGTACAGGCGGAAGCGCTTTGATCATTGGCTCGGCTTCTGGTGTAGCCGCTATGGGTATGGAAAGAATCAACTTTATTTGGTACTTGAAAAACATAGCTTGGCTAGCACTTATCGGCTACTTTTCGGGAGCAGGAGTTTACATTCTACAAGAATATCTGATTGGGTAGCATCCTTTTAGATTTATAAAAGATTTAAGGCTGCCTGATTCAGGTAGCCTTTTTTAGTTCCTCAGAGCTTGTGGCAACCAAGTAACCATTTCGGGAAAAGCAACCACGGCTGCAATCATTAGTACTTGAATAATGATGAACGGTACAATACCTCTATACAATTGGGTGGTCTTAATTTCTGGTGGAGTTACGCCTTTAAGGTAAAATAATGAAAACCCGAAAGGAGGCGTGAGAAAAGAGGCTTGCAAATTAACAGAAACCAATATTGCTATCCATAACAAATCCATTTGAAAGGCGGCGAAAACAGGTGTTACCACTGGCATAAAGATAAAAATGATTTCAATAAAATCTATAAAGAAACCAGCAAAGAATACCAAAACCATTACAAAGGCTAGGAATGCATAAGGGCTCAACTCGGTCTCTCTTATAAAGTTTATTAAAGCATCGTCTCCTTCAATACCTCTAAAGACCAATCCAAATGCGGTAGCACCCACTAAGATAATGAAGACCATACTAGTTAGATGCACCGTTTCGGTCATTACATCTTTTAGTACTTTTACACTCAGCCTTTTTTCTACTGCTGTAAGTATGGTAGCCATAAAAGCTCCAACTGCGGCAGCTTCTGTTGGTGAAGCAATGCCAGCGAAAATAGAACCTAAAACGGCCAAGATAAGTAACAAGGGCAACACAAAAGCCCTTAGTACTTTTACACCATAGTTTTTTTCTTTAAAAGTGGCTATTTCTTCTTTGGGCACTGCAGGTGCTTTCTCGGGATAAATGATCGATATCAGAATAACATAGGAAACATATAAAACGACCAGTATCAAACCAGGAATTACTGCACCTACAAACAAATCGCCTACTGAAATATTCATTACACTGCCGAGTAATACCAGTACAATACTTGGCGGAATAATTTGCCCGAGTGTGCCTGCTGCAGCTATGGTACCGGTGGCCAACTCAGGCTGATACTTACGTTTTAACATGGCGGGCAAACTAAGTAAGCCCATGGTAACTACAGTAGCACCAACAATGCCGGTAGAAGCTGCCAACATGGCCCCTACAATAATGACAGCCACTGCCAAACCTCCCTTTAGCCTACCAAACAACATGGCCATGGTGTTGAGCAATCTTTCGGCAATACCAGACTTTTCTAGCATTACGCCCATATAAACAAACAATGGTACCGCGATAAGCACAAAGTTGCTCATGGTACCATATATCCTTAATGGCAGCAAATAAAAAAATTCAACATCTAAAAATACAAGACCAAATATAATAGATACGCCAGCTAATGTAAATGCCACAGGAAAGCCAGCGAGGATCAATACGATAAGTACAATAAATAATAGTAAGGCAGCCATAGAAAAAGCCTCGATTTTTTATTCGTAAAGTTTTTTGTTAGAGATGACCAATAAAGATCGTACAACCAAAGCGGTGCCTTGCATCATTAAAAATACAAAGCCTACAATAATCATAGATTTTATAAAGTAGCGAGCAGGCAACCCTCCTTGATCATTAGAAGCCTCATTTAATTGCAAAGAAGTCATTAAATAAGGTACCGATGCTTCTATGACAATCACACAAAAAGGGAAAAGAAATAGTAAGCAACCCAGTAAATTGATCCAAGCCTTTTGCTTCTCATTAAGTTGGTTGTAAATAATATCTACTCGTACATGGCGATCGTATTTTAATGAGAAAGATGCACCAAATAAAAACAGCAAAGCAAAAATGTGCCACTCTAGCTCAAAGACCCAAACATAAGATATGCTAAATAAATACCTAGCAAGCACATCAAAACAAATGAGCACTACCAGTAAGGTACTCAACCACATGGCCACTCTCCCCGCCAATTCGCTTATGGTCTCAACCAATTCTACATAAAACCTAATTGCTTTCATTTACTTTTTAATGTGTTATAATATTGGTTAAATCTACAACTTAGAAGTGTAAAATCTCTCTACCAAAGCTTATTTTATAGATATGCAGTTTCTGTAATCAGCTATTTTATAACACAATTGCTTTGTACAAAACCTTTTTTATGTATTGAGCTTTATAACTTTGAAACATGGCAGATAACATACACTTTATATCGGGAGTAGAAAAATGCAAATTGGGAAAGTACGAAGAGGCTATAGGTTACTTTACGCAATCTTTGAGCATTACACCAAATGATGTTGCTACCTATTACAACCGTGGCTTGGCATACATCAAATTAGAAATGCACCCAAAGGCCATCCAAGACTTTAATAAAAGTATTCAGCTTTCTCCAAACGATGCCAACCTTTTTAGTGAGCGTGGTGTAGCGCTTCACTTATCAGGCAGACATGATGAGGCATTGCGAGACTTTGATAAAGCAGTGGTGCTAGATGGCTCAAACCCATACCGGTTTTCTAGTAGAGCTTTTGTTAAGGCAAAAATTGGTAAGACCCAAGAAGCCATTGAAGATTATAAAAAAGCCATTGCCTTAGACCCAACTGACGAAATTGCCCAAAATAACCTAGGTATGCTCGAAGAGCAGATGGGTTACACAGCATCTGCCAAGAAGAGATTCGAAATTGCTGATGAACTCACCAAAGAAGAAAAATACGAAAAGCCCGATTTAGATGATTTACTAGAAGAATCTAAAAGAAAAAATCAGGAAAGGGAAGAAAGACAAAAAAAGGTTGAAGAAGAGTTTATAAATGCCATTGACCAAGTGAATGCCCAAGAGAAAAAAACTCAGGAAAAACACAACGTAAAAGACTACCTAGGCGTAGCCAAACAAATCTTTACCAATAAAGAGACCTTTAACGAATTTATCCTATTCATAAAAAAAGGCTTTAAAAACCGAGAAAAAGGCTAAAACAAGTTTAGCCTTTTTTTTAGCTTAATGTATATAGCTAAAGTCTTCGCCAATAACGTAAAATGTACCACCACTCGATCCTGAACCTACTCCTGTATAGCTATTTCTATAAAAAGTAGAACCGCTATTTACATTGTTTTGGTTATTGACCATCTGACGTAGATTTACCATAGCCGGGCCACCTTCTTTACCTGCATTTCCTTGTGCATCGATCCAATATCTCCCCGGAGGTAAGTAACCTGTCACCGTTTGGAGTAGGCTTAAATCTTCTTGAGGCAAATTTCTTCCATTGATATAAACATCTGTTTTGCCATTGGAGGCATTGGCCTTAAGGGGCCCACCAAGTGGTAAATTCGGTAGCATCACCCCATAGGTTTTTTCTCCTTCTACTCCCCACATACCAGAAACTTTATCGTACCAATACCTGCCATCTTGAACTTTAACCTTATAAAAATCTTCTAATTTTTTTACTGTAGCATTTGCTGCTTTTACCCCGTTAAAAAATATGGCCCTACCACCTGTAGAAACTACTGCATGTTGGTTAACCTCCTGTTTTTCAAAATAAAAATAAGTCGTTGTGGCGGGCATGGGTTGGCCATGCATATTGTAGTTCATTACAGCCATAACATAGTTGCCGCCATTCATATTTGGGCCAAAGCTAAAGAAAGAATTGCCTTGCTGAGATTGGATATTGCCCGAAAGTATGCCATTGCTCAATACGCCACTTACCTGCATTTGGCCCAAAGTACCTTGTAGCGTACCACTGTAATTTAACTGATCACTCGAACTCAGCTGCATTTTAGCAGCATAAGTATTATTTATGAGTTTGTAATTCCCTTTAAAATCTTGTGCAAACAGATAAATCTGTATAAAAAAGACAAACGATAAAAATATTGACAGTCTTAACATTGTGTGGTACTTTTTTATAAAATAGACATTGTTTTCTTACGTCTATATTAGCGATAAGATGCTTATTTTTCCAAAAAAGTTTTAATGACAATATCATTATGCAGGGTACGATGTACAGGACATTTATCTGCTATTTCCATCAACTTCTTTCTTTGATTTTCATCTAAATTGCCTTCTAGCTCTATTACCCTTGACATTTCATCTATTTTCTTATTTTGCTTATCACACTCGCCTGAATCTTTAGCGTGAACTTTTTGATGTTCTAGATGCACGCGCACTTCTTTTAAATCCCATTTTTTGCGATCGGCATACATGCGCAATGTCATGCTGGTGCAGGCACCGAGCGCTGCCAGCAAATAACCATAGGGAGTAGGCCCTAAATTTTTGCCACCAACATTTTCTGGCTCATCTGCAGTTAAATAATGCTTACCTGCTTTTATATCAGTTGTATAGCCGTTTTGCCCTGTTCTAACCGCAACATGGGCATCAGAGGCTAGCTTTTCTTGCTCATCTTCTGATATATATTTGGTGGCCCATTGAGAAAGCAAAGCCCCAACATACATAGAGTCTTCTTTTTTGCTGAGTAAGTGATCGGCACCATCTAACGAAATAAAACTTCTTGGATGTTGAGCTGCTTTATAGATTTGTGTTGCATTGTCTAGTTCCACTATAGCATCTACGGGCGAATGCATCACCAATAGTGCGGCACCTAGCGTATTGATTACTTTATGCGGGCCTTGTTGTTCCAAATCATCGATTAATTGCTTTTTTATCTTAAAACTTCGCCCTCCAATATTTACAGTGGCTTCGCCTTCTTTTTCTATTGCTTCTTTACCTTTCTCAAACAAAGCTGTTACATGCGCAGGATTGTATGGTGCACCAATAGTCACAACTGCTTTTACAGAAGACAATTGATGTTTGGCTTGTAACACAGCAGCACCACCTAAAGAATGTCCAACCAAAATTTGCGGAGCTGTAAACTCGGCCTCTAAATAATTCGCCGCAGCTACCAAGTCGTCTACATTTGATGAAAAATTGGTGTTTTCAAAATCGCCTTCACTATCTCCCAAACCTGTAAAATCAAAGCGAAGTACGCCCAAGCCAAACTGGGTTAGAGCTCTACTAATATTGTTTACTGCAGAAAAGTTTTTGTTACAGGTAAAACAATGTGCAAAAAGAACAAAGGCGCTCGGTTCAGTATGTAAGGGCATTTCTATTCTACCCGAAAGCTGCTGACCCAAAGCATTAGTGAAGCTAATTTTAGTGGTTTTCATTGAATTTTGTGATTGGGAAAGGTTTTATAATAAAATAGTATCCTAACTTTAAAGCGCTATCAGCGATATTAAATTCACTATTAGAGCATTTTTTAGGCTTCATCCATTTTTTAACATGAACAGCAAACTAAACTCAAGTACAGTAATTTTTTTATTGTTACTTTCCACAATCAGACTTAATGCACAAGATGAGGCCGAGCAAAAAAAACACACTATATTTTTAATCGGCAATACGTCCTTTCATGAAAAGCGCCTAAATCATCTGCAACAGTTAAAAACCTTTTTTGATGGCCTCGAAGAAGAATTTTCGATTTTACATATGGGAGATATCATCTCGCACAAAGCACCTTTAGATGAAGATAATCATCCAGAAATTAAAAAATTAAAATTGATCCTGAGTTTTGCCGATAATCCCAAGGGGAAACTTTTTATTATACCAGGAGACATTGATTGGGCAAATTCGGGCAAAAATGGCAATGAGCGGGTAAAGGCGCTTAACAAATTCATTAAATCGCATGCAGGAAAACATGTTATGCTCATTGAAGATGGCCACTGCCCCGGACCCAATTTTTTAGATGTTGCCCCTTTTGTAAGAATAGTTGCTTTCAATTCTCAATGGTGGATACATCCTTTTGAAAAACCAATAGGTACCGACACCGAGTGCGATGTACTTACAAAAGAAGAATTACTAGAAGAAATTACAGATGCTATTGAAGATGCAGGCAATAGAAATGTATTGATTGCATCACATCATCCTGTTTTTTCGGGTGGTATTTACGGTGGTTTCTCTTCACCCAAAATGCATCTTTTCCCTGATGATAGTAAGTTTCCGATACCAGTAATAGGCTCAGTAAAAACCGCTTATTTACAAAACGTTGGAACGCCAAAATACATGGCTTACCCCGCTTATGACAACTTGAGCTTTGAACTACAAAAGCATTTTATTTTTAGAAAAGGCCTCATTTTCGCCGCAGCCCATGACTATAATCTACAAGTCATCAGACATAATAATAATTATCAATTGGTTTCGGGCAGCTTGGTAAAAAAAGAGCCTCTAAGAAAAACCAGCGGCACAATCTATAGAAAAAACGAATATGGCTTGTTGGCATTAGAGTATTTTCCTAACGGTAAGGTAACCAATACCACCTATGTTTTTAAGGATGATGCTTTACAAAATGAAGAACATCAAGTATTGTTCGATTCGCCATGTAATAATGCAGGTTCTTCGATTATAGCCGAAAATTACTTTTACATACCTTGCCAGCTGGCTCGCCAAAAAAATGAGGCGTTTAGCAAAACGGTAGTAGAGGAATCTAAAAAAATTACAGGTGGCGCAGAATATAAGGCAAGTGGTTTTAAAAAGCTTTTTTTAGGAACTCTATATCGCCCTAGTTGGACCACGCCTGTTCAAGTACCGTATCTTGATTTAGAACAAGAAAAAGGTGGACTTACGCCTTATGCAGTAGGTGGTGGCAGGCAAACCACCTCTTTAAAGTTTAGAGCAGCCGATGGTAAAGAATATACCTTTCGGTCTGTAAATAAAGATCCTATAAAAGCATTACCCCCCCAACTCAGAGAAACCATTTTGGTAAATCTATTGAGGGAAATGACCGCAACACAACAGCCTTATGGTGCTTTGCCTGTTTCAAGGATGCTAGATGCTACCGATATTCTACACGCTAGGCCTAATCTTTTTGTCTTACCAGACCATCCTGCATTGGGGCCTTACAGAAAAAATTACAGAGGCCTTTTTGGAATGCTTGAAGATGATCCCTCAAAGCCAAAAAACGGTGTGCCTGGCTTTATGGGAGCAGACGATGTTGACAGAAGCTTTACCATGTTCAGGAAGATTTACGACGATAACGATGTGTACGTAGATGCGCCTTCTTTTGCCAAAGCGCGCGTTTTTGATATGCTCATTGGAGACTGGGGGCGCCACCCTGACAATTGGAAGTGGGCCTTGTACGAAGAAGATAAGAAAGAAATCTTTTATCCTATTCCAAGAGACAGAGACCATAGCTTTTCTAAATGGAATGGGCTCATCCCCTACTTGGCCGACAGAGAATGGGCAAGACCTAACGTCCAGAACTTTTCCTACAAATTTAAAGGCATAAGAAGCCTAAACTGGCCTGCCAGACATTTAGACAGGTTATTACTCACCTCGCTTGACCAAAAAGACTGGCTGGAAATTACCGAAGAACTAACCAATGAGGTAACCGAACAAGTGATAGATAGCGCCGTACAGGCATTTCCCAAGGAAATCATTCCTGTACAAGGTGCAGAAATTGGAAAAAAGCTGAAAGCGAGAAGAAAGCAACTATCTTATGCCGTAAAGGAACATTATAAAATGCTGGCCAAGTATGTGGATGTAGTCGGTTCTAATAAGCATGAATTGTTTTTGGCTGAACGACTTCTAGATGGAAAAGTAAATGTAAAAGTCTATAAAAAGAAAAAGGAGCACAAAACCTTACAACCTGAAAACGAATTGATTTATGAGCGCACTTTTTTGCCAGAAGAAACCAAAGAAATCAGGCTTTTTGGACTTAACGGAAATGATGTATTTTTAATTAATGGTGAAGTTGAAAAGAGTATAAAAATAAGGGTCATTGGCGGCCATGATGCAGACCTCATCCAAGACAACTCAGTAGTTCAATCACAAAAGAAAGCTACTGTTTTGTATGACAATACCGATACGGAAGTTCAAAACAGCCAAAGCACCCAATTAAAGTTGGCCGATACGCCAAATATCAATACGTACGACCGAGAGGGCTTTAAGTACAATACTTACATGCCCATGCCTGTAATTTCTTTTAATGCAGATGATGGTGTTGCCCTAAAATTTGGCGTAGATTTTACCCGACATGCTTTTAGGCAAGCACCTTATAAACAGCAATACGGTTTTGATGTGAAGGTAGGCACCCAAGGCACGCGCTCATTATCTGCCTATTCTGAATGGGCCAATGTAATAGGCAAATGGTTTATGGGCATAGATGGTATTTATGCCGATATTTTTCCTTTCTATAATTATTTTGGTTTAGGCAACGAAACCCGCAAAAATGATAGACCCAAAGAGTTTTTCCGCACCAATTACAAAGGTGCCGACGTATCTTGGTATGTAAGGAATCAGTTTTGGCAAAAAAGTGCTTTTAAATTTAGTTTAAGGTTAGAAGACTATCAATCTGTTATTAGAGAAAATACCATTTTAGATGGCGAAGATATTACAGGTACCAACCCGCTCACTATTTTTGGTTTTAATAGCGAGTTAGATTTAGATTTTAGAAATGGTGCGGCCTATGCTACCAAAGGCTTACGTTTTTTCGCCCAACACCAAACAGGGTGGCTCCTCAACGAAGACAACAAATATTTTAGCTTAAGTGAAGCTTTTGCAGAATTTTATTCAACCTACAGGATCATCACTTTGGCGCTTAAGTTTGGAGGAGCCAAAAATACGGGCAGCAATATACCTTACTTTAAATATGCCAACCTTGGGCAAAACACCAATTTACGTGGCTACCTAAGAAACCGATTTGCAGGTGATGCCTCTATGTACTTCAATTCAGAATTGCGTTTGCCCTTGGGTACCATAAAAAATCCTGTTTTCCCTTTTGTAGTAGGTGTTTCTGGTTTTTATGATACAGGCAGAGTTTGGTATGAAGATACTGATTCAGGCGCAGACCCTAGTATTATTGGCAGAGGCAATATATGGCATGCAGGCTATGGAGGAGGAATCTACTTAGTACCGATACTAAAAAAATATACCATTTCTTTATCAGCGGCCACCTCCAAAGAAGAATCCTTATTGATCATGGCGGGTTTGGGGTTTGGTATTGGAAATTGATTTTTCCCCTTGTAAAAGAAAGAAAGCTTATGGCTATTGCATACAATTGTGATCAGTACTTTTGTTGTTTTGTTTATCTGACCATTATTTACCTATAAAAAAGTATTTAAATAAACCAAAAAATCCACCATCAATCGAAATACAGTATCACGATTTTATAATTCATCAAAAAACAACAGAATACGCATTGTTTTCATGTAATAATTCCTTTAAAAATGCTTTATAAACAAAGAGCATTTTTTAAACTAAGCCTAAGTTTTTTGGGCTATTAAGCTGCACTTCCAAAACATGGAAATTCGCGATTTTTTTCTTGGGCCTTTGTACGCAGGTATTGTAATTTTAATTTCACTTACCTTAAAAGATAAGCTGACCAACCAAAGTACAGGCGCCTATTTTTTCCCTGCGCTGTATCTTAAGTTGTTTGGCGCACTTGTTTTTGGGCTTATTTATCAGTTCTACTATGGTGGTGGCGATACCTTCGATTATTTTAAAGGGGGCGGTATTTTTTGGAATTCCCTTTTTGACAATCCTGCCACCACTTGGAAAATGTTTTGGTTAGATGCCAAGGAATATACAGCAGACACCGTAAATTATACCATTAGAACGCGCTTCTTTAAATCAGGAGAAGAATGGTATTTAACCAAGATTGCAGGCGCTCTATCTATCATTACCTTTAATTCTTACCTCGCCATTTCTTTTTTATTTGCTTTTTTTGTGTTTTTGGGCACTTGGCAATTATACCGAGCCATGCTTTGGTTTTATCCTCATTTGCACAAAGGTTTTGCCTTGGCTGTTTTTTGGGCACCTTCGTTGGTTTTTTGGGGCTCCGGACTTTTAAAAGATACCATTACACTCGGTGCACTCGGCTTTATGACCTACAGCGCACTCGGACTGATCTCAGGAAAAAGAGGAAAAATATTCTTGACCATCATGCTGTACCTGTCAGCCGGTACCATTTTGAATTTAAAGGCATACATTTTATACACATTTTTACCCTGCCTACTCCTTTGGTACTATGTCAAGTTCAATCAGAAAATACAAAATATTGCCTTGCGCATCTTAGCAGTGCCTATCATAACCGTTTTTATTGTTGTGCTTGGTTACTTCTTGTTTTCGAGTATCGCATCTGAAACACAAAAATATAGCTCTGTAGAGACCATTACCCAGCGTATTGGTGGCTTTCATACCGATCACGGCAGAAGAACAGATGCCTCTACTTATCACTTAGGTGAGATAGATTACACACCACTCGGTATGCTAAGCAAATTGCCCGAAAGTGTGAACGTAACGCTTTTTAGACCTTATGTATGGGAAGTGAAAAATGTGGTAATGCTCGTAACAGCAGTGGAAAGCTTGATTTTCTTATTGGTTACCATTTATATGTTGCTTAAGGCAGGGCCCTTGAAATTAATCAACTCTTTATTTACCAACCCTGAAGTGATGCTTTGTCTTTCATTCACTTTTATATTGGGTTTTGTGGTTGGTTTCACCAGTATGAACTTTGGTGCTTTGGCCCGTTTCAAAATTCCGCTTTTGCCTTTTTTTATTATGGGGTTGTTAATCATACAAGATTCAGGCGTATTAAAGGGCAGATCAAAAAAGAAGAAAATATCGTCAAAGAACAAGGACTTTATTCCTGTGTAAAACTTGTAAACTAAGTAATGAGACAAAATGAGTTTTGGTAAAACCCTACCCTAGGGTTAATTTAAAATACTCGTTTTGAGTTTACTAAGTCAAGCCTTAGGTAGGGTTAATTATATCTACCTAATTACTACCTCGAAAGAGACCTTAAAGAACTCAGGAATAAACCTAAACCACCTACTCCTAAAATAAGTATTGACAACAACTCAAATAAAGTCATCCTCCTCATGCTAAAATGGAGACTTGTAATAATACCGAAACCCAGCATCACTAAAGAACCTAGCATTAAAAACCAGCCCAAATAATTTTTTGCGTTAAAAAATACCATGCCTGTACCTATTATAAAAGGTATTAGCACAAATCCAGAAGTAATACCCATGCCCCCTACTGAAAATAAGCGGTAGCCCATTCCGAAGCTATTACTTACATTCACTGAATTTAAGAATAAGTATCCTCCACCTATCAACATGATCAAACCTAAAAAAAAGCGGCCAATACCGCCATCAGTGCCACCTGCGCCTTGCATAAGAATAAATTTTAGTCGAATATTTTTTTAAGAAATGAAATATGGGATTTTAAAAAAACTTTCTGGTGCTTTATACTACTCATTACATAAAAGCAAACACATTATTTAAATTTATCTAAAGATTTATATACTTCAAAAAGCGGTGGATGGGTTAGTAAAACAGACTACTCAAAATAAAGGAGCCATACTTTACTTTTTAGACTAATACCAATGAAGCCAATCAAAAAATTTTTAGCTAACCATTTTAGATTTACACCAGTTGAGATTCGTGGCTTTTTCGTACTCCTTTTATTAATGGCCTTTTTTACTTTTTTACCTTGGATTTGGAGTGCTCTTTTGCCAACCAAAGTATATGATAGAAATTCAGACCAAGCTTTGTTAGATAGCCTGTTGGCCTCAATGCAAACACCTGAGCCAGAAACCAAAAAGGCCAAGTTTGCCAAAAAAGTAAATCCCAAACAAGAAAGAAAGCTATTTCCCTTTGATCCAAATACTGCTTCATTAGATAATTTGCTAGCCTTGGGCATAAGAAATTACCTTGCCGAGCGCATTATCAAGTACCGAAGCAAAGGAGGAAAATTCTACAAAAAAGAGGATTTATTAAAAATTTATGGATTTAAAGAAAGAACTTACCGAGATTTAGAGCCCTATATTCAGATAAAAACCAAGGCAAAGACATATACAAAAACCAAGAAAAACTTTGACAAAGACGGAAATGATGTTATTGCAAAAAAGGCGGAGGAAACTGTTTCAGCAGAAATAGTGAAACCAATTAAACCCCAGAAACTAAACATCAACACTGCAGATACCACACAGCTTAAATCCATTTATGGAGTAGGTTCTGTTTTGGCCAATAGAATGGTAAAGTTTAGGGATAAATTGGGCGGCTTTTATTCTCTTACACAACTAGAAGAGGTTTATGGATTAAAACCAGAAACC
>CAKZMZ010000125.1 GCA_937129345.1 uncultured Thalassovita sp.
AAAAAACAAAACAGCTACAAGTAAAAAGACGATCAAGCCATAGATAAAATAAGCAAAAGTCTCGTAAAATTTGTAATCTATGACCAAGACAAACACCACAAGAATACTTGCTGAGGCTATCCAGATCAGTTGTTTGCCCGCATTATAATCGGTATCAAAAATACTTTGTTGAATTTCGGGATCGTAAACTGCAGCGTAAATATTGATCCAGCCGCCAATTAAAAGCGCTATATAAATACCGACAATGTACCAATCTATAGAATAATGGAGCTTGTTTTCCCTCATGGGCAAAAAATATCAATTCTGTAGCATGCGTAGCAACGTAGTAATGGTGTTTTTTAGTTCATTCCTATTTACTATAAAATCTATAAAGCCGTGCTCTAATAAAAACTCTGCACTTTGGAACCCTTTGGGCAAGTCCTTGCCAATGGTTTCTCTAATTACCCTAGGCCCTGCAAAGCCAATTAAAGAACCTGGTTCTGCTATATTAAAATCGCCGAGCATAGCAAATGAGGCAGTAACGCCTCCTGTAGTAGGATCAGTCAGAAGTGAGATAAAGGGTACCTTTGCTTCAGAAAGTAAGGCTAGCTTAGCAGTGGTCTTACCTAATTGCATTAAAGAATAGCCAGCTTCCATCATTCTAGCCCCGCCAGATTTAGAAATCATAAGGAACGGCGTTTTGGTTTTTAAGGCATAATCGATTGCTCTTGCTATTTTTTCTCCCACCACAGAACCCATCGAGCCACCAATAAAGCTAAAGTCCATACAACTTACAACTATGGGCATGCCGTTCATTTTACCATGGGCTGAGCGAACCGCATCTTTCAAGCCTGTTTTCTTCTTGCTGGCTTCCAAGCGTTCTAAGTAGCTTTTCTTGTCCTTAAAGTTGAGCGGATCGGCGGAGGTCATATCGGCATCTAACTCCTTAAATTTGTTTTCGTCAAAGATAATTTCGAAATACTCCTTAGAGCCTATCCTCACATGGTGGTTATCATCGGGCGATACATAAGCATTATTTTTCAGTTGCTTCATGTGCACGATTTTTCCACTTGGTGTTTTATACCATAAACCTTCGGGAGAGTCTTTTTTTTGTGTTGTGGGGGTGTTTATACCCTTTTCTTTTCTTGTAAACCAAGCCATGTAATATTTTTTTTTGATTAAAAGATGGCAGGAGAGCTATAAAATCAAATAGTAAGATAGATAGTAGGACAATTCGCCAAAGTACCTCGCTCTCGATGCAGGCAAATATATTTAATTTTTACCATTTAGGATAATTCGATGTATGCCCCAAAAAAACATCTGATGGCCTGATATCAAAATTGGAAATAGATAAAAGGTTGTAGTGCAGAAGATTTGACCTGAAAAATGGCGAGCATTACGGCCAAAATAATAGTAGCCTTGGCAAAATCAGGCGTTTTTATAAAGGTTTCGGTGCTAAAAGTTTTCCATTGGGTGGGCAGCCAATGCAAAATATATCCAAAAGCCATGATCAAAAAAACATTTCTGTAACCAACCAGCGCTTCATAGATTACTTCAGGTCTAAATGAATGGTAGATCTGCAAAATCATTTTGTTGGCAAGCTCAAAAGTATCTGCTCTAAAAAATATCCAACAGAATGCTACAAAATGGAAAGTGATGATGCCCGAAATGAGCTTAGAAACAAAGCTTTCGTCCTTATCATTTTCAGGTTTAAAAATTTCCATCCAAATTTTATGAAAGGCCAATGCAATTCCGTGCAGTCCGCCCCAAACAATAAATCGCAAATGTGCCCCATGCCACAGCCCACCAAGTAGCATGGTGATCATTAAATGCATATAAGTCCTGCTCTTTCCTTTGCGGTTACCACCCATAGAAATATAGAGGTAATCTCTTAGCCAACTAGAAAGCGAAATGTGCCAACGCCGCCAAAAGTCTGTAATGTTTACCGCTTTATAGGGCGAATTAAAATTGAGCGGTAACCTAAAACCAAGCAATAGCGCTACGCCAATGGCAATATCTGTGTAGCCCGAAAAATCGCAGTAAATCTGTAAGGAGTAGCCATAAACGGCCATTAAGTTCTCAAATCCTGTAAACCCTTCGGGATTACCGAAAACGCGGTCTACAAAATTTACTGAGATATAATCAGAGATGAAAATCTTTTTTACCAGGCCGCTAATGATTAAGAAAATGCCTCGCCCAAAATCCTCATTGCTGATTTTGTATTCTTTATAGATCTGGGGAACAAAATCTGTAGCACGTACTATAGGACCAGCCACCAATTGTGGGAAGAAACTTACATAAAAAGCGAAATCTAGAATATTGTTGACCGGCTTGAGCCTGCCTCTGTAAATATCTACAGAATAGCTAATGGTTTGGAAAGTGTAAAAAGAAATGCCCACGGGAAGAAAAATCCTGCTAACATCTATGCTTAGGTTGAGCAGATTATTGAGTAAGAGTGCCAAATAGTTTGTGGTCTCTATAGAAGTACCTGCAATGGTATTAAAAGTATCAGTAAAAAAGTAGGCGTATTTAAAATAGCCCAATACTCCTAAGTTGGTGAGTACACTCAAGGTAACGTAAAGTTTTCTTTTGCTAGGCTCGGCGGAGTAATATATAAATTTGCCCAGATAATAATCTACAAAGGTGGAGAAAATGAGTAGGGTAAAATAGTATCCGCTAGAAAGGTAGTAGAAATACATACTGAACAGCATCAAGAAAATGTTTCTGATGTTGTTGTAGCGATAGATAAACTGATAGATGAAGATAACACCGCCAAAGAAAACCCAAAAAACGGCCTGCGTAAAAATAAGTGGCCTGTTTTCTTCATAAACCAGATAATCCGAAAAATCTCCCAGTATTTCCAACAAAAAAGCGCAGTTTTAATGCTCACTGCTATGAGCAGTGATTAATTGAAAAAATGAAAATGGTTTGCCAAAGTTGTGGAAAAAAAGAATAAGTTAAAACAAGAAGCCGAAATTACATTGAGTAGCATGGTATTTTTAAAGTCGGCCTTGCTTTCGTCTTTCCATATTTTTATGAGCCAATTTAAGAAAAAGAGCAGTACGGGCAGTAAAGTCACATTGAGCCAAATAGTGATGTTTACGCTAAAAAAATGGGTAAAATAGATGGAAAAACCAGCCATAGCCACTGCAAAAACCAACATAGTGAAAATAAAAGTGCCTTTTACGCCTAGTAATCTACTTAGTGTCATGTCGCCCCTTTTGGCGTCTTCTTCATGTTGGTACACTTGGGTCATAGGGTAGGAGCCCATGAGCATGGCAGTGCTCAACAAAGCAGGATATAAAATTTCTTTTTGCAGCAAGTCAGGGAAATTCAAATTATTAAGAGCAAGATAAGTTGCCAAGAACATAAATCCTCCTTGAAAAACCGTGACCGTAAGCCAACTAATGATTGGGTATTTCTTTAAACGCGTTTTGTCATTGCTGTAAGCTCGGGAAATAGCCCCGTAAATAAAGCACATTAGTGCAAATTCCCAACTAATAAATAGACCCACAATTACGGCAAGTGCATCAAAGAGTAAGGAGTAGTAGAGCAGTTCTTTGTGTACTATAGGTGGGGTTTTAAGCCCTCCAATGCTTTGTTCGTCCTTATCAAACCATGAGTTATAGCCATTGCTAGCGGGATAGAGAAATAAATGGAGCGCTATAAAAACGAGTGCAGCCTCCAAAAAAGGAAGTTGTGGCGAGGTGGCAGTTGCAAATAAAAATACTGGCATCAATAAAAAAGAGAAGGGAATTCTCAAATGCAGTAGCGTAGATTTTTTCATATATATCTGTTATAGGCCTACACTTTATTCCAGAAATAAGGAGAGAACAACATAAGTACGGTAAATAACTCTAGCCTGCCCAAAAGCATGAGAAAGGCAAGGATCCATTTGCTTATGCTAGGTAAGGCAGCAAAATTATCAACTGGGCCAACTTCTCCCAGGCCAGGGCCCACATTTCCCAAACAGGTTGCCACTGCACCAATAGAGGTCATAAAATCTACTCCGGTTAATGCAATGATCACAGAGCCGGTAGCAAAAATGCCTACGTAAATCATGATAAAAGCCAAAACATTATAAGTGATGTTTTGCGAAACTGCCTTGTCGTTCAGTCTAACAGGGATTACCGCTGAGGGATGCAACTGCCTTTTGAGCTCTAAAAAGCTGTTTTTAAGCAATATAGTGTGCCGTACTATCTTTACACCACCAGCTGTAGATCCTGCCGAGCCACCAATAAACATAAACACAAAAAAGAGCAAAGTTAGGAAGGGCGTCCAGCTGGTATAGTCTGCTGAGGCATAACCTGTGGTAGTTATGATAGATACGATCTGGAAAATGCTGTCCCTGAACGATTTCTCGAGCCCTTGATCGGTTACGATGAATAGAGTGATCGTAACTATAACGGTGAATATTGAGGTACCGCTGAGGTAGTATCTGAATTCCTCACTCTTCCAAATGCTTCTAAACTTGCCTTTAAAAGCGAAGTAATTAAGCGTAAAACTGGTGCCCGCTAAAAACATAAAAAAAGTGATGACATACTGCACATAGGGCGTAAATTCAGCGGCAGAGGTGTTCTTGGTAGAAAAGCCACCGGTTGCCATGGTAGTTAGGCTGTGATTTATAGCATCGTAAAAACTCATTCCGCCTAGCATGAGTAAAATGCACTCAAAGCCTGTAAGGCTCACATAAACATACCATAAGCGTTTGGCAGTGGCTTGTATTCTAGGCTTTAATTTATCTGGGGTAATGCCTGGGGCTTCGGCTACAAATAGCTGCATGCCGCCAATGCCTAAGAAGGGCAAAATGGCCACAGTGAGTACGATAATGCCCATGCCTCCGAGCCATTGAGTAAAGCTTCGCCAAAAAAGTATGCCCTTGTTTACTGATTCTACATCGGTCAAAATGGAGGCGCCTGTAGTAGAAAAACCGGAAATAGTTTCGAAAAAGGCATCGGTGTAATTAGGGATTGCTCCACTAAAAATATAAGGCAAAGCACCAAAAGCCGACATGGTTACCCAACCAAGTGTTACTATGATGTAACCGTCTCTCTTTTTAAGCTCTTTGTTTTTGGCATCTTTGTAACGATACCAACAAATGAAACCAACTATGTAAGTAAGTAGGCCAGATACCAACAGGGCTTTCCAATCGCCCTCTCTAAAATAAACCGAAAATGGTAAGCAGAGCAGCATGGCCAAACCATTGATAATGAGCAACAGCCCAACTATGCTTACAATAATTTTAAAGTTGAATCTCATTTAAAAAAATCTTCTACTTTATGGATGCACTCAGGTTTGGAGAGTACAACGACCCTATCGTGCTCCTCAAATTCAAAATTGCCCATGGTAATGTAGGCCTTGCCTCTTCTGATCACGCCTCCTACAATGGCCGTTCTCGGAAATTTCAGTTCGCTGAGGGGTTTATGGGTAATTTTCGAGCCTTTTTTTACCACAAATTCAAGTATCTCGGCATCGGCACCGTGTATGCTGGTAATGGCAATAACGTGCCCCTCTCTTACATATCTAAAAATAAAGTTGGCGGCAATCAATTTTTTGTTGATCATGGTATCTACCCCAATATTTTGCGAGAGATGGATGTAATCCATGTTCTCCACAAGGGAGATGGTCTTTTTTACACCGTGGTTTTTGGCCACCAAGCTAGAGATAATGTTGGTTTCTGAATTTCCTGTAACTGCTATAAAGGCATCTATATTCTCTATGCCTTCTTCATTCAGCAGTTCTACTTTTCTGCCGTCTCCGCTAATGACCATTACGTCGTCTAGCGTTTCGGCAATGTCAAAAGATTTTTCTTTAGACCTTTCTATAAGCTTTACATTGTACTTCTTGCTCAACTCCCTCGCCGCGTTAATACCTACCTTACTGCCACCCAAAATCATGATATTCCTTATTTTATCTCGCCTTTTACCTGTAAGCTTGAGCACGCGATCTATGCCCTCTGGCAAGGCAATATAATATACATGGTCATTAAGTTGAAAGCGCGTATCTCCTCTAGGTATGAGGGTTTCGCTGTTTCGTAAAATAGCAACAGTTATAAAGTTATGGTCTGGGTTAAGGTGAATGGTTTCGGCAAGGGTTTTATTGTTCAGAGGATCTTTTTCGTCTATACTGATGCCTATTAAAGAGAGTTTACCACTTTCAAATTCGAACACATCGGTTGTTGCCGCTTCTTTAAGTAATCTTTTTATTTCTTTTGACGCGAGCATTTCTGGGGAGATGATCTCATCTATGCCCATGTTTTTAAAATCTTCTTTTTGTTCTTCAGAAAGAAAGGTGATGTTGCTCACTCGGGCTATTGTTCTGCCCGCGCCCAACCGTTTGCCGATCAAGGCGGTCATGAGGTTGTTCTCTTCAAAAGAAGTAACGGAGATGAGCAGGTCTGCTTTGTCAATTTCGGCCCGCTTTAGGGTTTGATAATCGGTAGATTTGCCCTTAACCGTAGCTACGTCTAGGTGGTCTGAGGCGTATTGCAGTTTTTCTTGATTGGTATCTATCAGAACAATGTCTTGTTCTTCATTAGCCAATAGCTTTGCAAGGTGAAAGCCGACGTCTCCAGCGCCAGCAATAATTATCTTCATTGTTAAGTGTATTTGTCTCTTCAGGAAAAACCTTACAAAATATCTGTTAAGATAGTTGAGCTAGTTTGCAAAGTGTTGTCCGCATATATTGATAAATTTATCATTCTATTGTTCTTAACATGCTAAAAAAAGCGCTGTGCCTTTTTTATTTTGAAGTATGCATGCCATATTTCAATTTTAGCACAAACTTACACATTATCATGGAACAGTTTAAAATTGCTGGGCTGCTTCATTAAAAAAATCTCAAAAATTTGAAGATGCACTATCGTTTTCGTTCAAAAGCTGTTTTTAAAGATTTAGAAGGAAAAATACAAAAAGGTTGTTTTGGCAAGCTCAATAGTTTTTTACTATATGCAGACCATGAAAATATTGCAGAGTATTATTTTAATGGCTACAATGCCAATACCTTACATGAGTTTCAGTCGGTAACCAAAAGCCTGCAAAGCATATTGGTGGGTATTGCTTTAGATAAGGAATATTTAAAAAGTATTGATGTTCCGATTAAAGTATATTTTGATGACTTGCCTGATATCGAATGGAGCAACGGCAAAGATAAGATTACTGTAAGACATTTGTTGCAAATGACCGCCGGTTTAGATTGGAACGAAGGCCACACTTCTTACATGAGTTTACAGAACCACAGCAATTTAATGGCATGGAGCAGCAATTGGATCGAGTATGCTTTAAGTAGGCCGATGCTATGCCCACCGGGAGAGCGATTCATATACAGCAGTGCCAATCCTATTATAATTTCTGCCATTTTTAATAAGGTTTATCCCCACGGGCATGAGGCCTTTATAACAAAATGCTTATTCGCTCCATTAGAGATCAAGCGTTATGGATACCACCGCAGCGAAAGTGCCCCCAATATTTTGGCCGATGTGGACATACTACCAAAAGACATGGCAAAAATTGCTTTGATGTTATCGCAAAATGGCGTTTACCAAGGCCAAAAATTGCTTTCTGCCAATTGGGTGGATCTAATGCTCACTACCAAGGCAGATATTGGAAAAGAAAACCTACAATATGGCTATGGTTGGTGGCATAAGTATGTAGAGGTTTTAGGTGTGAAGTATGCCTGCACTTATGCATGGGGCTATGGTAGTCAGCATATCTTTTTTGTAAAAGAGTTGGGTTTATTTATGGTCTGTACGGGAAAAAACTACGAAGTAACCTTGCATCAAGGCCCTTTTGATTTGATGCGAGCCGTGATAGAATTGGCTATAGGAGCATAAATTTCAGCAGTTTTTTGTTGAAGCTTTGAGCTGAGATTCGGCCCCAACTCTTATAATTATTGAATCAAATCTTAAAAACGACTTCCTGTTTATTAGATGTTTTTTTGAATATATACCCACTTTTTATATCTGAATTAAAATATATTATGAACCGTTGGTAAAATGTATTTTGATTAGGTGTAATTTAATCGTCTTAAAAAGGTAAATAAGCGTACATCTATATAATTTAGCGCGCAATAAAATTTTAAGAAAAGTACTTTCAACATGAAGATCAGATATATATTTATTTCGATTTCGCTTTTTTTGTTCTCACAAAGCCTTTATGCACAGGTAAGTATGCAAAGCGAGCATCCGGAGGCCACCAACTGCGACGATAAAGGGTATTGCTGGGGCGACAAAAGAGAAGAGGGAAAGGTGAAATTTGCTATGTACTCAGACAATTACAACTTTGGAGAGTATGCGTGGAAAGATGCAGAGCCGCCCTTAGACTGGCTTATCAATAATATTCCTTACCTTAC
>CAKZMZ010000126.1 GCA_937129345.1 uncultured Thalassovita sp.
ATTCCCTGCAAACTGGTAAGGGGTGTACCAAGGATAAGAAGAGGTGAGCGGATCAACGCTCAGAAATTTCCCAATACTCGGGTTATAAATCCTGAACCCGTAGTCCTGAACGATCTGTTGATTCCCGAAGTCCTTGTCATTTTCTTTACCGTTGAAGCTGTAACGGTAATCATTCAGAAAATTTATTACATTGACTAAGACTATCCTCAATTGCAGAAGTCTCTACCCTATGATCAGCTATTACTACTCCCAAAAAATGGAGGCATTGCTTATAGTTTAATAGTTAAATCCGAGTACTACTCAAAATTTAAATCATTAAGTTTTATCATAGATAGCTAGTAACAAAAAAAGGATTCTCACTTATTGGAATCCTTTTCAGCTTAAATCAGAATATCTATTTAAAGAATAGCATCTGCACTCAATGTACTAGAGTAGTTTACTTTAAGTGCGTTGGCCTCTCTGAGTTGTTGTCTAACGTCTATGATGATACCCATTTTCGCATCTCTGTCCACTTTTAAAGACATGGTAATTTTGTCTCTTTCTACCTCATCTAGTTTTTCCTTCTCTTGAAAAACGAACATGGGTATCTCATCGGGTTCTACAAGTACATCGTTTACCTGTATTCTAGGCTCTTTTCCGTATTTGGTCACATCTTTGGGCTTACCCACGTAAATGTAACTTACCAAAGATTTTTGCTCTAACTTTGTTAATTGAGAGGCACTTGGTAATTTATTCTCAACCAATAAATCTGTTTCTCTCAATACGGTGGTTACCATAAAGAAGAAAAGTAGCATAAAAATAATATCAGGTAATGCAGAGGTTGGAATATCCTGACTTGTGCCTGTCTTTTTCTTAAATTTTGACATAATTCCTAGTAGTTTAAATTACTGTACTTTACTTATATCAGTGGGTTCTGCATCTGATACTTGGTAAGGAAATGCCTCTCTGGCACGGTCGTACATTTCTTCTCCTTCTTCGGTTTTCCTATCCAAATTATTAAATTCTTCTAGCGTGATTCCAAGGTACTCTGCCCTGAGTTCATTATAGGCTGTCTTTAGTTCGTCAACCACTGTAATGTACATTTCATAACTAGTACCACGGTCAGTTTTTAGCGAAACAACCGCTTTATCTGGACTCTCAGAAGATTTTGGATCCCTACCGTTGTTGGTAACAAACTTTTTTACCTCTTCTTTTAAAATAGAGATTTCCATAGGGTTTTCCTCTACCAACATCATGTCTTTTGAGTTGATGAGTATGTTGAATATGTTACGTTCATTCAACTTAACATCCACTTGATCTTCTGGTTTGGGAGGCAACTGTACGTAAATACCTTTGTCAGAGGCAATAGTTGTGGTAACCAGGAAGAATATGAGTAGCAAGAATGCAATGTCTGCCATTGAACCGGCATTCACTTCTGATGATTGTCTTTTACTTCTTCCCATAATCTATATTATTTAAAAATTTTAGAAACCTCAGTATAAACTATACCTACTAAAGATACTCCGAGTAAGATGTAAAACATGGTCAGCACACCACCAATAATTTTGGATAGTGAAGAATCCACGTTAAACTCCATATACTTAGGAGTCACTTCGTCTCCTGCTAGTGAATATCCTATTAAGAATAATACTAATAAAAAGCCTAAACCAATAAGAGAACCCACTAAGCTTTTAGGATTACCTATCGATTTTATGAGCGGCATCAAAATAGAGCCTGCCGCAGCCAATACTACCAATACATAAGCTGATGGCAGTAAATATGATGAAATAAATTCTTCCATTTTTCTTAAGTTCTTAAAATTCTACAAACCTTTTTGTAAGGTATGCACACTTTAAATTAGTATACATACCCTAATATCTTATGGAACACTTAGCTATTAGATGCTACTTTGTGCTTCACCAATACATCTACAAATGAGATTGAAGCATCTTCCATTTCGTTTACTAAAGAATCTACTTTAGCAACACAGTAGTTGTAGAACAATTGAAGGATAATCGCAACGATAAGACCCGCAACCGTAGTTAAAAGTGCTACCTTAATACCTCCAGCAACTAGAGATGGAGAAATATCACCTGCGGCCTCAATGGCGTCGAATGCACCGATCATACCGATTACCGTACCCATGAAACCAAGCATAGGAGCAAGAGAGATAAAAAGCGAAATCCAAACAAGACCTTTTTCTAATTTACCCATTTCAACAGAACCATAAGCAATGATTGACTTTTCAACCATTTCTATGCCTTCAGACATCCTCATAAGACCTTGTGTAAATATTGAAGCAACTGGTCCTTTTGTAGACTTAGTGATGTTTGCTGCTGCCTCTACGCCACCTTCTGTTATGGCTTGGTCTACTTGCTCAACCAATTTTCTGGTGTTGGTTGTTGCAAGGTTAAGAGAGATAATTCTTTCAAGAGCAATGGCCAAGCCTAAGATAAGACAAACCAATACTGGACTCATAAATCTCCAGTCACCCTCGATAAATTTCTCTTTTACTACTTGGTGAAATGACTGAGGCTCTGCAGCTTCTTCCATTTCATCCATAGTAGACATTTCTTCTTGAGCTGGTGCGGCTTCTTCTACAGCAGCTGAATCAGTTTCTGTCATCGCGGTGCTATCGCTGGCCATTTCTTCTGTTGCGGCTGCATCATCCTGTGCTAAAACCAATGAAGTTTGTCCTAGATTTAATGCACACAGCACAAATAATAGTGAGAATAATTTTTTCATAACCTAAAGTTTAATAATCAATTAAAGTGTACAATGAAAGCCAAAATAAAGATTCTAAATAAATCTTGCGGAGAGAAAGGGATTCGAACCCTTGGTGCCCTTTGCGGGGCACACTCGCTTTCCAGGCGAGCACCTTCGACCACTCGGCCACCTCTCCTTTCCAAATTATTAAATCCAAAAATACAAAAAAGATACAAAAAAAAGCACATTTAAACGGATAAGCGCAATTTTATATGCAACCTTATGTATAGTCGGCTTATGCAAATAAATTAATAATTTACAGTTAGTGCAAATTTTCCAAATATTAATTTTCTAAATATTAATTGTATTATAGCAGGAATTCCCTCAAGAAATACAGCTCATTTGCTTTAAGCCATGAATTAACTCAACTCTTCTCTCCAGACAAAGGGTACATAAGTTGCTCTTTTATTACATCAGCGGGCAGTCCTTTACCCAGTACGAACATCATTTTGGTTACGGCGGCCTCAAAGGTCATATCTCCTGCGCCGATTACCCCGAGGTCATCTAGGTATTTACTGGTAATGTACTTGCCCTGCGAAACACTGCCACCATTGCACTGAGATACATTTAAAATATGCATACCTTGGTCTATACTATCTCTTACCATGTTAAGAAACCATGAGGAAGTGGGCGCATTGCCAGACCCAAAGGTCTCTAGTACAATACCTTGTACGTTATCGGCATTAAAAATCGGTTTTAACATTTCGGCATTTACACCCGGGAAAAGCTTTACAATAGCGATGCGGTCTTCCATTTTTTGGTGTATCTTAAATGTGGCAGAAGAAGGCGGTATGGTCAGCGAAAGATTGTACTCAATATGAATGCCCGCTACGGCCAGAGCTGGATAATTGGCAGACTCGAAAGCGGTAAAATTAAAATTCTGGACTTTTTTTGCCCTATTGCCTCGTAAAAGCAAATGATCAAAATAAATGCATACCTCTGGCACAAGGGCCTGGCCTTGGGTTTTGGCAGAAGCAATCTCAAGGGCAGTTACCAAATTGTCCCTAGCATCTGTTCTAGATGCCCCAATAGGCAGTTGGGCACCCGTAAAAATTACGGGTTTGGCCAGGTTTTCTAGCAAAAAGCTCAATGCAGAGGCCGAATAGGCCATGGTATCGGTACCATGTAAAATAACAAAACCGTCGTAATCTTCATAAAAATCATAAATGATCCTAGAGAGCTCTAACCAATGAGAAACGGATATATCAGAAGAATCTAGCAGGCGCGTAAAAGAAAGTACGGTAAGTTGAAAATCAAACCTTTTTAGTTCAGGGACTTTCTCCATGATCTTTTCAAAATCAAATGGCATCAGACTTCCTGTTTCCTTATCAAAGTCCATCCCTATGGTACCGCCCGTGTAGATAACCAACACGGAGCCATAATCACCCTTTACGGCCGAATTGATGTTTACGGTTTTGTAATATCTTTTCATTAATAAAATATCGACTTTATACTGGTCTCCGAGAAAGCGTGCAAATCTAATCAGTATTCTAGAAAGCAAAGGCTAAACTACGGATAATAGCAAATAGAGGTACTTTTTGTTGATTTTAGGATTTACTTAAAAACTTTACAAAAATCACAAAAACCCTTGGTTTGTTGCGGGGCAACCCTGGCTCATAAACCAAAATCTCAATTGTTCTCTGAGTCACAGAATAGTTTTTTTTTGGGGGGGGGTGCGTAACTCCTATGATTTTTAAAATCGTATCGTGTTGCTAATATGCGGGTAAAATCAAACCCTTGTTTACCTTTTCCTACAAGTAATTGTAAGCACTTTAGATTAATCGTACTTGGCATAGCAGAAAAAAACTCAAAACAAATAACTTTAGGCATCAATTTATTTTAAGCCACTTTTTGTTAAAATATAAATTGAAGGGAATGCCTATTTAAAGATATTTGCATCGATCAATCCAATATGTTGGCGGATTTAAGAATATCTAAGCAGAAAAACACGATTTTTTAAGCGCTCCTGAATTTACGCCGAGCACATGATTTGTAACTCTCTACAATGATCAAAAGATGAAAAGAAAACTGATATTGCTAATCTTTCCCCTCCTACTTATTTCTGCCATTATCTTGTTTTTTGTTGGACAGAAGCCCTCTACCGATGGAGTGAATGGAAAATTAGAGAACATTACGGCAAAAGCCCCTGAAGAATTGGAAACCGAGATAGCGAAAAAAGAAGCGGCAGTAGGCGGCCTTAAAGAAGACAACGAAGCAAAAATAATTTGGGCGAACGCAGACAAATCAAAAACGCCCTACAGCATTCTCTACCTACACGGCTTCTCTGCCTCGAGAGGCGAGGGCAATCCGGTGCATAGGCTTACCGCATCTTATTTTGGCTGTAATCTTTACCTTTCAAGGTTATATGAGCACGGCATAGACAAACCCAATGCTTTACTAGATTTTAAACCCCAACCTTATGTTGAGTCTGCCAAAGAAGCTCTAGAAATAGCACAGCAAATTGGTGATAACGTAATTGTGATGGCCACTTCGGCAGGAGGTATGTTGGCATTGTATCTGGCTGCGCAAAATCCAGATTTGGTAGATGCTTTAATATTATATTCTCCACTGGTAGATTTTTATGATGATGACGTACATCTACTCAACATGCCTTGGGGCGCAGAACTCGGAAAAATGATTACAGGCTCTGAGTTTATAGGTTTCAACCCAAAAAAAGAACTCCAAAAACAATATTGGACCACAAAGTACAGAATAGAGGCCATAGTAAATCTGGTGGCACTCAATGAAAAAATTATGGTGCCAGCCACTTTCGAGAAAATAAAATGTCCTGTTTTTTTAGGCTATTTTTATAAAAACGAAGAAGAGCAGGATAAAGTAGTCTCGGTACCTGCCATGCAACAAATGTATGAGCGATTGGGCACGCCCGATTCCCTAAAGAAAAAAGTTGCTTTTGACGATGCCCAAGAACATGTAATCACTTCTGAAATTGTATCGGGCAA
>CAKZMZ010000127.1 GCA_937129345.1 uncultured Thalassovita sp.
GGCTAATTTATTTTCTAATAAAGGGCTGAGGAAACCATTTTTCACAATTTTATTAGTATTAGCCATACTTACATTTTGGGCGATGTTCATAGGTAATACTAGTCCATCTTCTTTGCGGTTTTCTGGCACCAAACCCAAACCTGCTTTCACTGCGTCCGATACTGAACTGATGCTTACTTGTTTGCCCTCAATAAACACCTGCCCGCTAACTGCCTTAGGGTACAGGCCAAAAATAGCTTCGAACAGCTCTGTACGCCCTGCGCCCATTAAGCCAAAAATGCCTAAGATTTCTCCTTTTTTTACAGAGAAAGACACCCCTTTTACCCAGAAATTATCTTTGCCCAATTTCTTGCTGAGACTCAGATTTTCAACCCGCAAAACCTCTTCGCCCAATGCTATTGCCTTTCTTTTAAATTGATTTTTGATGTCCCGCCCTACCATGAGTCGAATCAATGCGGCTTTATCTGCGGATGCTACCTCTTCAATAACCCCGACCATTTCGCCATCTCTCAAAGCGATAAAGCGGTCGGCAATGTTAAAAAGCTCATCTAATTTGTGGGAAATGTAAAGAATGGCCACCCCTTGCCTTTTAATTTCTTCTATAATCCTGAAAAGGATTTCTACCTCGGTATCAGTAATGGCAGAGGTCGGTTCATCCATAATAATAATGCGTGCATTTACAGAAAGGGCTTTGGCAATTTCTACCAATTGTTGCTCTCCAATGCGCAAATCGGCTATTTTTGTTTTCGGGTTGATGTCTGAACCTAAGCGCTTAAGCAAGGCTTTTGCCTCTCTGTTCATGGCTTCATCATCCAATAAAACAAACTTACCTATGCGTTCTCTTCCTAAAAAAATATTTTCGGCAATGCTCAGGTATGGAATGAGGTTGAGTTCTTGATGAATAATGGCTATACCCTTTTCACTTGCTTCTTTGGGGTTCTCGAATTGCACCTCCTTGCCATCTAAAATCAACTTGCCCTCGTAATCGGTATGCACTCCTGAAAGGATTTTCATTAAAGTGGATTTTCCCGCCCCATTCTCACCTACTATCACATTGACCTTTCCTGCATGCACATCCATACTCACTTGGTTAAGGGCTATGGTACCTGCAAAACGTTTGCTTATGTTTTGGGCTGATAATATGGGCTGACTTTCTTTTATCATTTTATTGATTGTTGGAGGAATTACTGATAGTTAACTCGACAGGAATCAGTCTTAAATCGTCCCAATTACGCTCCTCTATGTTGACCTTTAGCGCTCCTTTAAAAGAGAGCATTTGCCCAATTGCTACTTGCTCTACAAAAGGAGGAATGACTTCATTGATCACGATGCGATTCATTTCTACTGAAATGTTGTTAAAATCCATGGTGTTGGCATAATCGCTGATGCTTACTAAACCTGAGGCATCTCTTAGGGTATTGCCAAATATAAAGTCGGTAGCGATGCACATTGTGGTATTTTCCAAACCAAGCAAATTGACGGTTACATTCTCCTCTCCTACCTCGATCACCTCTCCTTCTCCACTTAGCATAAAATACCTGTAATTGCTAACGCCTAGTTCTTTACCATTTTGCTCCACAAAAGCATCAAAATCATTTTGCAAGCGGTTGTAGAACTCCACTGCTTGAAAAGCTTTCACAGCAGGCACTTTATTCTGCATCAAGTCTCGGGCAAAACTTTCAGGAGAAAACTTTTGGTTGTCTGCTGCTGCTTTAAACTCATCCAAAGGTTTAAAATAGACTGAATTGTACAGCGTGAAAACCAATAATAAAATACCGATGCCCCATTTAATTCCCTTGCTCATGGCTAGTCGCTTTTTCCATATTCACCAAATTTTCCAATATTTTCTTGGGTTACCACTTCTACCGCAATCGGTATTTTTTTCTCAAAATCTGTAGTGCCTCTAATGTACTGATCGGCAAATTCCGCTGCTTTGTGTGCCATTACAATAGGATACTGCATGGCCGTAGCCTCAATTTTTTTATCTCTAATGGCATCTACCACATCTTTAGCGCCATCAAAACCGAAAACCATTACACTATCTGCTTTACCCGCAGAAACCAAAGCTTGGTAAGCGCCCATGGCCATGGCATCGTTGCCACAAAAAACCGCGTCGATGTCGGGGTGGGATTGCAAGATAGATTCTAACACCTCCATGGCCTTATTGCGATCAAAATCTGCACTTTGCTGGGCCACCATTTCTAACT
>CAKZMZ010000128.1 GCA_937129345.1 uncultured Thalassovita sp.
AGAACTAAAAAAAATTTACGGTACTGCCGCAAAGTGCAATGAAATTGCACACTACGCCTCTACCTTTATAGCATATACTGGTATATAAAGGTGAAGCTTGCTACCTATTTAAGTGTAAGTGAAAATCTAAAATTATTAAAATGGAAAATTTAGTAGAATTAAATGAAAAAGAGTTGAAGGATATTGAGGGGGGGGGTTATTGGCTACCTATTATTGCAACTTATATATTACTTGAGGCCGCTCTAAATCCTTCTGCACATATAAAAGCTTTTAAAGAAGGATATGATGCTCATCAAAAAATGATAAATTAAATTTTTTCTAATATTAGAACTTTGAAGATTATGTACAAGAAATTAAACAAAAGAGAATTATCGAAAATTAATGGAGGAAGTGAATTTTCAGAAGCAATTTTTACAACATTGGGATTTTTAGTTAGCTTTTTAAGCGAATTAAAGATAGATGACCCTTATCCCGGAGAACGTAGAAATAATTATTATTAAGCCTGATTGATTCAGGATGATTGTCTAAATTCAAGACAATCATCCTGAATAGTATAAATTAAATGAAACTTTATGAAAGTCAAGTTAATCTTACTGCTCCTTTTATTCTGGGCCATAAGCGTAGTTCTCAATGAATATTATAGACCATATATCTATCAAAACAATATTATTGATTTTGGCTTAGCCGATGTTGCGGGAAATCTGACATCACCCTGTGCTATTTGCCTTTTAGCATGGATTATGAAGTGGAAAATTACTACTTCTTCAAAAAAGGATGTATTTATTTTTACTGCTATATACTTAATACACGAGTGCCTTTCACTCTTTATTCCTTTTCTAGGTACTTTCGATTTTAAAGATTTAATAGCTTTAACAATAGGTGGTTTTATGAGTTTGGCTTTACATCATCTTTTAGAAATAGAAAATTACTACACTACGGAACAAAAAAATTTTACTCGTAGCACGACTCAGAGTCGTGCTACGAGTAATAAGTAATATGCTATGTCTGTTTTTTCTTTTTTGATTAAGCCTACTAGGTTTCTCTCCACAAGAAAACTTTCGTTTTTTACTTTACTTCAATACTTACTGTTTGTATTCTGTTATGCATATCGTTTTGCTGACCCTATTAGTGTCATACTGATACCAAAACACAACTATCCAACATATGAGAATACAGATATCCTTCGTATAATTTCTGCACTATTTATTGCCCCAATTATAGAAGAGGTTACTGCAAGAGGTTTTTTAACTACAAAAGCTGCTTACTATTGGACGGTGCCCACCTTCCTTATTTTTGGTTGTGCAACCAACCTGATCACTAAAGAATTTGAATCATTTACTATATTTTCTCTATATTTTTTAATCATAATGATACCATCCTTTTTACCTAGCAAAAAAAAGATTATTGTAAAGCTTTTTAGAAAAAACTATTATCTATATTTTTATAGTACTGCTTTACTATTTTCACTTTTGCATTCAGGAAACTTCGATTCAAATTTATTCTTTCCTCTTAAATTTTTGGTTTTAGTAATCTCTTACTTTCCTATAGCTGCTTTAATGGGTTTTATTCGAGTTAAGCATGGTTTAAAAAATTCAATATTATTTCATTCTCTACTTAATCTAGGAACACTTGCCATAAATAGTGTTTTGTATGCATAACCCGTTGTCTACCTAACACAGCTAAGATGCGTGTGTAATGATTTTGGTATTTCAAATGCCGAGTTCTGCAAAACCTACTGTTCAGGATAAGCTATCCCAAACAGCTCTTGAATCAAAAAGCCTCGTTAGAGGCTAAAAACGATAGAAAAACATCCATAACAATCGCACCCCTAGCAGGGTGCAACAATTATTTCTATACGTACTATCGATGTTATACCTCTTGCGAGGTTTTACATATTTAATGTCTTTTATTTGTTTTTAAAACAGTATCAAATCTGGACGATAGGGGTTCGACATCCCAACTCAACACCTCAACAAACATCCACAAATCAACCCTTTTCTTTAAGCCAGTTATAAATATCAAGCTGTGCCCTTCCTTCTTCTTGGTTATCAATTCTGAGGTTTTCTAGGTTCTCATTCAATACCACCGCTTTTGTAGAGTCTTGCAATTGGAGCTGTAAAATATGTAGCATTTCGGCTTTTAAAGCTCGGTCATAAACTGGATAAACCACTTCAACACGACGGTACAAATTGCGCTTCATCCAATCGGCGGAGCCTAAATATACCTTTGGGTTTCCCTCATTATGAAATACAAAAACGCGCGCATGTTCAAGAAAAACATCTACTATGCGAATTGCCCTAATATTCTCACTTAGGCCTTTTATGCCTGGTCTTAAACAACAAATGCCCCGTATGATCAAATCTATGTTTACTCCAGCTTGAGACGCTTCGTAAAGCTTGTCTATCATCACTTCATCTTCTAAATTATTTAGTTTGATGATGATGTAAGCCTTTTTGCCTGCCTTGGCTTTTTCAATCTCTTGGTCTATGGCTTGCAAGAGGACCTCTTGCAAATTGATTTGAGCCACTAACAAATGCTGTAAATTTGGTTTTTCGTCCCTTTTGCCCAAAAACTTAAAAACACTTTTGAGCTCCTTATTCATGGCTTGGTTGGCTGTAAACAATCCATGATCTGCATAGATACTAGCCGTTTTTTCATTGAAATTGCCTGTGCCGTAAAAGGCATATCTATTCTTTTCGCCATCTTTTATACGGGTTATCAGTGCTATTTTGGCATGCTCCTTAACGCCTGGAATGCTGTAGATGATCTTTACACCCGCTTCTTGCATGGCAGCTGCCCAACGCAAATTATTGGCTTCGTCAAACCTGGCCTTTACTTCTACAAAAACAGTTACCTTTTTGCCATTTTTTACTGCACTGATCAATGCGTTGGCTATGAGTGAATTAGATGCAATGCGGTAAACCGTTACCTTTATTTCCGTAACAAAAGGATCTATGGCTGCCTCATTAAAAAACCTGAGCACATTATTGTAAGACTGATATGGAAAATGTAACATAAAATCCTGTTCATCCAAAGCATCAAAAAAAGAATCGGAATCATCCAATGCTCGGTGTGCAATGGGCGGCATAGGCGCTTCTTGTAAGGCAGGCTTTAATGGATTAGGCAAGGCAAAAAAATCGTAGAAATTATGGTATTTGCCACCAGATATCATTTCCTCATCTTTAAGGTCAAGTGTTTTCTTTAAAAATAACAGCATGCTCTGTGGCATGGCTTCGTCGTACAAAAACCTACTAGGCGCACCTATATGCCTTTTAGATAAGTGCCTTTTTATCTTATCTATCAAATCGCCTGCGTATTCATCTTCAATCTGTAAGTCGGCATCTCTGTTGAGTTTTACGCTATAACAAGATCTTACCTCATAACCAGGAAAAACCGTATGCATATTCAGTCGTATGGCATCGTCTATAAAAAGGTAATATTCGTTCGCATCTCCCAAAGATGGCAAAGACAAAAAACGGCTCAACTCATTGGAGGGAATATTGACCAATCCGTAGTATACCTCTTTGTCTGTATCCGGTCTTTTTAACTCTGTAACAAAATAGAGGTTCCTGTTTTCTAGAAAATGAGATTTTCCGTCGTCTTTGAGAATGACAGGCTGTAAATAGGCCAATACCCTTGTTCTAAAATAATTGGCCACAAAACGCTTATGTATTTCTGAAGTAGGCAACTCTCTATAAAGTACTATATTTTTCTCGGCCAAGGCAGGTAAAATCTCGTCTCTAAATATGCGCCCAAATTCTTGCTGCTGTGCATCTACTTCTTGGTGTATTTCCTCTAAAAGTGCTGCTGGCTCAAAACCTATGTTCTTGTTGATTTTCTTTTTGTTGAGTGCGCTCAAACTTTTTATAGAGGCTACCCTTACCCTAAAAAACTCGTCTAAGTTAGAAGAGAAAATGGCCAAAAACTTAATCCTTTCATAGAGCGGTACTTTGGCGTTGGCGGCTTCCATCAACAATCTTTTATTAAAACCCAGCCAACTCAAATCTCTATTATAGTATTTTTCTTCTTCTAAAGCGGTTAATGTTTCGACCTTATTCATCTAACTTAAATTGTATTTCCCCAAGAAAACAAAAGCATAAAGCTGTAATATTAAGCAATGTTTGTTACATCAAGATCAAGGCAAAGTAACCAAATGGTAAATAAGCCAAGGTTGCTTACTTAGTTTAGCCTAACTAACTTGGTTTTGTGGATGTAAAAAATGATTTAATTTTGCAACATTAATATTTATTTGAAACTAATAAGAGGGATATGGATCTTTTTGAAAAAATACAACTTGACAGGGGGCCGCTAGGTCAATACTCTCAACTTGCACATGGCTACTTTGCCTTTCCTAAGTTGGAAGGCGATTTGGCACCAAGAATGAAATTTAGAGGCAAAGAAGTACTTACTTGGAGTCTTAACAATTAC
>CAKZMZ010000129.1 GCA_937129345.1 uncultured Thalassovita sp.
GCGATCATGCTGAATACATTGATTTTAATAGTGACGGTAGTTTCTTAGTGAGTGCCCACCAAAACGGGCTTATCAAACTGTGGGTATGGATGGGGGAAAACTCTAACCTTAATTCAGAGCGCCACGATTGGATTCGTAAACAGCAGAAAGATGGACAATAAACCTTTATAAATGAAATAAAATCCTCCTAAATTGAAAATGATGAACGAAAAAATGAAGAGAATCTACCGTTTAAGTCTTCTTCTACCTTTTTTTTTGATATACACTTTAGCGAAAGCACAGACTGCTTGGGAATTTGAACAAGAAGGAGAGCAAAGCATCTTATTGTTTGGAGATAATAATTTTCAGTTCCGTGATCAGCCCGAAGAAGCCTTTAAATACCTCCGTCCTACCATGCAAAGTGCAGATTTTAAGTTCTTGAATTTAGAAGGAGCTTTTGCAGGGGGCACAGACGACCTTGAAAAGCGGGACATAGCCCATAAAAACTGGCGGCACTCCAACCCAGACCAAGTAGCCGCACTTACCGCAGCCAATATCGATGCTGTAGGTGTCGCCAACAATGTAACCTACCCGTGGCAAGCACTTTTAAAGAGTCTGAAAGTTTTGGATAATGCAGGCATCAAATATGTAGGTGGGGGCAACAATTTAGAAGAAGCGCACCGACCTTTAATTATTGAGAAAAAGGGATTGAAAGTTGGATTTATGCAGTATGCCGCTACGGTTTTTCCTACCAACCATGCAGCTAAACGCAATCAGGCAGGCATTGCCCAAATCAAGGTTTATACGGCCTATCAACCGCCAAAGAACCTGGATAAGCCAGGGCAGCCGCCTTATGTAATCACTTGGCTGGATGAGGAATCCGAAGCGAGAATGGTTTCAGGCATCGAAGCATTGAAAGAACAATGCGATTTGGTTATTGCCTCTTTTCATTGGGGTATTTCTGGCGAAACAAAAATTGTAAGTTACCAAGCTAGCGTGGCAAAAGCGGTCATAGATGCAGGAGCCGATGTGGTAATGGGGCATGGTCCGCACCGCTACCAAAAAATCGAAATATATAAAAACAAACCCATATTTTACAGTCTGGGTCAGGCTGCTTTTGATGACAGGCGTTCCGACAGGTACATCAGACATCGGGAAGGTTTAATGGTGCGCATCACTGTCAATAACAAAAAAATGAGCTCTGTTTCTTTAGTGCCCACTTGGCGCGAAGACGATAATTTTGTTCGCCTCTATGACCCCAATACAGGCAAGGGCAAAGAGCTTTTAGGCTACTTTAAATCAATACATGAAGGAGAAGTCCCTTTTAAAGTGGTGGGTAAGGAGATAATGCTATTAAAATAGAGAAAGACTAAACCTGCAGCAGTATTTTGCTGAACAGTTGCTGAATACTTTTCTATTGGTGGCATATAAATAAATTCTCTACACCTGCTTTCTTGGCTTTATCCAATAGATTCAGGAGTTACGCAAAACCAAAGATATCAGAGACTTACTTTGGCAAGGACTGGAAAACTTGTTGAGAGAGTAAGGCTTTATAATCCTATTTCCGCTCCAAACATTCAAGAGTTCCACAGATATTGGCCTATTCCACAAGAAGAAATAGATGCCAATCTTGAGGTCTCATTAGAACAGAATGCAGGTTATTAAAGATTTTAACTTAGCATGTGCAAAGTAGGGACTTCAAGTTTCCCTACTTTGTATTCACATTCTGATTATGCAATTTGCATATCTTACCAGAACAATTCTTTTTAGTTACCTGTAAAGGATTTTATAATATGACGAAGAAAAAATCATTCATATTTTTTTTGATATGCATTTTATTGGGTGTGTTCAATAATAACATCATGGCCCAGTCAGAGAAAAAGCATAATATCTTATTTATATGTGTAGACGATCTAAGACCAGAACTGGGCAGCTATGGGAAAGATTATATAAAGTCACCGAATATCGACCAGCTGGCAAAAGAAGGGTTTTTATTCAGAAAACACTATGTAGTCGTGCCTACCTGTGGTGCATCAAGACATAGCCTATTAACAGGAAGGCTGCCCAATTCAAAAAGCGATCTTAGCAATTCAGCTTCGGTACACGCTTTAACAGATAAGCACGAGACCGATGTACCAGAGACCTTTATACATCATTTGAGAAGAAATGGTTACCATACGGTCGGGTTAGGGAAAATATCACACCATCCTGACGGAAGGGTCTATGGTTACCTAGATCCCGTAAGCAATAAGATGGAACTACCGCATAGCTGGGATGAATTTATCTTTGATTACGGTAAATGGGGAACGGGGCATAATGCTTTTTTTGGTTATGCCGACGGTACCAATAGAAACACATTAAACAGGCAGGTAAAACCCTATGAAGCTGCAGATGTACCAGATGAAGGCTATCCCGATGGAATCATGGCTAGCGTGGCTATCAATAAATTGAAACAACTTAAAGAAAACGACAAACCCTTTTTTATGGCAGTAGGTTTTTTTAAGCCACATTTACCCTTTAATGCCCCTAAAAAATATTGGGACCTTTACGATAGAGACAGTATACCTCTAACCCCAAACGCTTTTCTTCCAGAAAATATAAATAAAAGCAGCCTCCAGAATATGGGGGAGTTCAATAATTATAAGTTGGGTGAGGAAAAAGCCTCTCTAGATGAGCCACTATCCGAAGCCTATTCAAAGAAACTTAGCCATGGGTACGCCGCTTGCGTTAGTTATATCGATGCTCAAATCGGTAAATTATTGGATGGGTTGGAGGAATTAGGGCTAGATGAAAATACTGTTGTTGTAATTTGGGGAGATCATGGGTGGCACCTTGGTGATCATCTTGTTTGGGGCAAACATACCTTATTAGAAAGGGCACTTCATTCTACCCTAATCATGAAAGTGCCAGGGAAAGAATATGTAGGAGAAACAGATAAAATTGTGAGCACTTTGGACATTTACCCGACATTGATGGAGCTCTGCCAGTTGGAAATGCCATACGAAACAAAAGGAAGAAGCCTGGTCAGAATTTTAGAAAAACCTGAGAGAAATGATTGGAAAGAAGCCGCCTACAGTTATTTCAGAAGTGGTATCTCAGTAAGAACGCCGAGATATAGATATACCAGATACTATAGAGAAGTATTGCCGAATGTAGAACTTTTTGACCACGAGACCGATCCTTTTGAGACTGTCAATGTTGCGAAAGAGAATATGCCAATTGCAGAAAAGCTGCTGCCTATTTGGCAAGAAGGTAACACAGGATTATTCAGTGCAGAGGAATAAGAGCCTACTTTGGCTGAACAGTAAAATATCCCAAAATGGGTGATAAATTAAACTATCCTTCTAAAAAAGAAGGAAAAGGCTGCCCTTAACGGACAGCCTGTCCAATGGAACTCGTGGCCATGATTATGGCCACATCAGATACAGTAAAGTTATAATTTTAGTATTTGGCAAAGTAGACAAATTGTAAGGCCAATTTTTTGTAGATTAAAAATGTAGAACTGCAATTTACCAATATAGAGCTTTAGTAATTGTGCAATCTGCTAAATAGCAGCTTATTCAGACCTTAAACTATCTATGGGATTTGCCATGGCTGCTTTAAAAGATTGCCAGCTAATGGTAATTAAGGCAATGCTTAAAGCCAAAAGTCCAGCCAGCCCAAACACCCAAAAGTTTATATCTGTTCGATAGGCAAAGCCATTGAGCCAGTTTTTCATGAAAAACCATGAAGCAGGCACGGCAATGACCATAGCTACTGCAAACAACTTTAAAAAGCTGCTCGAAAGCAAAGCGACAATTTGTACAGAAGAAGCACCGAGCACTTTTCTGATGCCTATTTCCTTGGTTCGCTGACTGGTAGTATAAGCAGTGAGCCCAAATAAACCTAAGCAAGCAACAAAAATAGCTATGCCTGCAAAAACGCCGAATATGCTTCCAAACTGCTCATCGGCCTTGTGTTGTCTATTGAAGTTATCATCCAAAAAAGTATATACAAAAGGTCTGTGCGGTGCTAGGTCTTTCCAAATATTTTCTATATCTGCCAAAGTAGAAGATAAATTATCAGATTTAATACGGATAGAAAACTTTCTGAGGCTTCGCGGCTCGTAGCGCAAAGAAAGGGGCTCAACTTTTTTATGTAAAGATTGGTAATTAAAGTCTTTTACCACGCCAATTACAGTACCTTCTTTGCCCCATTGTCTAAACGACTTACCTATGATTTCTTCTGGATTTTCATACCCCCACATGGCTATGGCAGCCTCATTTAAAATAAGGGCATGAAGTGAGTCTGAGGGAAATTCTTCAGAAAAAGCACGGCCCGCTGCCATCTCTATACCATAGTTTTGAATAAAGGTATTGTCGATCTCATAAATCGTAGGATTGTTCATGGTCATCTCTCCCTTTTTATCTTCTATAGTAGTGCCTGCATTGGGTAAGAAATCTCCAGGTACGGCTCTAGAGGCTGATACGGCTGTAATGTTAGGATGTGCCAAAAATGTTTGTTCAATGGCATCCATTTGCTGTTTTACTTTGTTGTCCCAGGCAAAGTCTAAGATCAGCATTTGCTCTTTTTTAAAGCCGAGGTTTTTAGATTGTAAAAATTGCAGCTGAGAAAAAACAATGGCGGTACCGATCATAAGCGCAATGGACAAGCCGAACTGGCAAACTACCAATACTTTTCTCAGTAAAAGCCCTTTTGTAGAAGAACCATACCTACCCTTGAGCACAAGGGCAGGGGAGTAGCCCGAGATCATCCAAGCAGGGTAGAGTCCTGCTGCTGTGCCTAAAAATAAAATCCCTGCTAGCGCAATGAGCCCAAACTGCCAAGAGAAAAATATTTGATAGTTGAGCTGCTTGCCCGTCATATCTTGAAGTATGGGCGCGAAATATATAACCAGCAAAAGTGCAAGCAAGACACCAAAAGTTGAGAGCAGTATAAACTCTGCCAAAAACTGAAAGGTTAAAGTGCTTTTGTGCGCGCCTGCTACTTTTCGTATGCCCACTTCCTTGGCCCTTTCTACTGAGCGTGCTGTAGAGAGATTAACAAAATTGATGCATGCAATCAATAGAATAAATATACCTACGGCCCCAAAAATATAAAGATTGGTGATGCTGCCTACTTCGCCGGGTTGTCGGGCAGCTTTAGAATGTAGGTAAGCATCGGCAGCAGGTTCAAAAGCGACCCTGTATTCAGTTTGCGCCCATTCTTTCGTGTATTTTTTAGCAAATTCATCTGCCTTTTTGTTGAGTGAGGCTAGTGAAGTATTTTCTTCTAATGTAAAGTAAGTATAAAAATCTACGTAGTCCCACATCTCAAAAACATTGGGCCTGTACTTTTGGAAAGTGTTCATTGAGACCATACCATCAAACTTAAAGTGCGAATTGGCAGGCACGTTTTCCATAACGGCAGTAATCTTGTAAACGTCGCTGCCATCGACTTTTATAGTTTTGCCCACAGCCTCCTCATTGCCAAAATACTTGGTGGCCAGTTTTTTGGTGAGCACCAAACTATTGGGTTCTTTTAAGGCAGTTTTGGGATCGCCCTCGAGCATTCTCCAACTAAAGAGGTCAAATGCATTAGCATCAGCAAATATGATGTGGTCTTCTTGAAATAGCCTGTCTTTATATTGAAGAAGAAACTCCACATCGCTGGTAAATCGAAAAGTGCTTTTTACCTCAGGAAAATCCCTGAGCATGGCCTCTGCTACAGGTGCATTGCCCCATACTTGATAATCTTCTGGAGTAATCGGATTTTGTTGTTCTTCTAGGTTTCTGTAAGCATGCAATACTCGGTAAGTATTATTGAGGTTTTTATGATATTTATCAAAAGAGAGCTCGAATTGAATGTACAGAAAAATAATGAGGCAGCTAGCGATACCCACTCCTAGGCCTAGAATATTGATAAAGGAGAATAACTTTTTTTTGAGGATGTGTCGCCAAGCGAGTTTAAAATTGATATACAGCATAGTTCTCTGAATTAAATAATCTGACAAATGGAACGATTTGATGTAGTCTGGCCTAAAATGCAGGATTACCTGCCACCAAAAACTACGGCTTGCTTTCTTTGGGTTTTCTTGGTAGTGTAGCTCAAAAATCTCTACTAGGTCTCCTTCGATTTCATCAATGAAATCTTCACGACAGAACCATCTTAAAAATTTTAGCGCCCGCTTTGGAGGTTGATGATTCATTATCCAAAAGATATTTTAGGAATGGACAAATAAAGACTGGTTCGCAGGGTATATTGATTGTCTAGCACTTGCTTGCCAAAAGCAGTGATAACATAAAATTTTTTGCGCCTACCGCCTCGGTCATTAGTAATGCCACCAAATCTCGACTGTATAAACCCTTTTTCTTCCATGCGTTTCAAGGCTACGTGTATGGCACTTATGTTAATTTTCTTTTGTAGTTTTTTTTCGAGACTTTCCATGATTGAGACTCCATAGGCTTGATCATGTTGGGCTGCTACGGTCAAAAGCACCAATTCTTCAAATTCTCCTAAAGACGGTATTTTCATGATTTTAATTTACTTAACAAAAGTAAAAGTAATGATTATTTTCATAATTGTTAAGCAAATCTACTGAAGGTTAGTAATGCCGTTTTGAGCGGTCATAAATTGAGGATAGGAGGAGATATGTAATCTCGATGAGCTTTATGTCGAGCAAGATATTCTTGGAGAGAGTAACCTTTTTGTAGAGTGGTAGATACATATCCACTAAATAAAGAAAGGCGCCCTTTCTTTACTTCTAACATAGATAAAGAATCCCATCCCTCATGTGCACCGCCAATTGGGATGAAACAACAACAGGCTTACTGGAATTTATGCATCCGGGATACCATAAGGCAAAAGAGTTTTACAGCCCTGATTATGATGTAGAAAAGGAAGAGCACATCATACCGGATTTTAGGCCTACTTTACACTGGGAACCTGAACTAGGATTTGAGAAAGGTCAAGCAGGTGTATCCTTCTTCACATCTGATCAAACAGGGGATTTCGTGATCAGGATGGAAGGTATATTCACTAATGGAAAACCTTTTTTTAAAGAGCACATGATAAAAGTCAAATGATAGATGGGTCCAAACTATACATTTAAAATCTAGGAGGTTTTATACAGGCCGTGAACACCGCCCGCCTATTGTTCATCAGCGCAAAAGAACATATCAATTACCTTGGAATAGTGTTCCTTACCGATGCCAAGTCCATTGTACTTGATGATGATCTGAGTACCTAACTTTGGAATGATTTTTTGCCTTGCTGTAATATTTCGATGATTTCGTCTTTACCCTTTGCCAATGCTCCAAGAACATCATATAAAATCAGCGACAGACAAGCGAAGTAGTGTTGAAGATCATGCAATCGCAAAAGAAATTTTTTTGATTCATGCAGTAGTATCTTTATCGAAGGTATTCTATGTTGTGCTTTCTCTCTAAATTTAAGGCTACCTGCCATTTCGACTGGCCTACCTGATATAAGTCATATATCGTCATATCAATTGTCATTGCAGTCAAAATCCAGCAGATGCATTTTTGCAACAGTGTTGCATCTATGGGTTGTCCTTAAAAGCAGCATTGTATTTTTAAATTATTAAATGTTTGATCATGTATAAGTACTTTTTGCTGCTCATTCTTTTGCCAATGATTTTTTTCAATGCTTCTGCACAAGGCATTTTAAAAGGTAAGATAACCGATGAAGAAGGAAACCCGCTTATGGGCGTAAGTGTGTTCTTGCATCAAAACAAGACGGGTACGGTAAGTCAGGAAGATGGCACATACCAACTCACGATACCTTCAAACCTTAAGTTACTTACCATGGAGTACTCTTTTGTTGGCTACAGACCCCGTTCAAGAACCATTGAATTGATGGAAAGTCCTTCTGATGGTACATTCAATATCAATATTAGCATGGTAGAATCACCTCTTGAATTAAAAGAGGTTACGGTTTCCGCTGGTTTAGTTAAAGAGAAGCATGCAGTTCCTTTCCCGATTGAGACCGTATTGAAAAAAAACCTTATAAGTTCGGGAGAAGTCAATTTGCAGCGCACCCTCGCACGAACCCCTGGCGTTTATTTTTCTAGATTTGGTATAGGGGGCGGTCAACCTATTATCCGTGGCCTTTCTAACACGAATTTGGTTATGCTCAACAATGGTATCAAACAGGAGGCTTTTCAGTTTTCTTCCAATCACCCTTTCTTGGTAGATGAATTTTCCGCATCCCATGTGGAAATAATAAAAGGCCCTGCTTCTTTACAGTATGGATCTGATGCCGTTGGGGGTGTGATCAACGTGGTAAGAGAGCAACCTGCGAGTAACAATAGCATTGAGGGCGATATTACTTCCCAATATTTTACAAATACCAATGGGTACCTCAATAGCCTTAATGTTAAGGGCAGCCAAGGTAAGTTCTTTTTTGGAGCACGGGGCAGCTTTAAATCGCATCAGGATTTTACAGATGGCAATGGGGACGCGGTGCATAATACCCGTATCAATGAAAATAATTTGTCTCTTAATTCGGGGCTCAGAACAGGGCGCGGCATTTTTTCTGTAAATTATAACTATACAGATGCCGAATATGGAGTTCAGAATACTCCTCAAATAAACCTATTTGCAAGTCCGTTGACTCCAAGGCTGTTGACCCAAGAACGAAAAAACGAAGTATGGTACCAAGACCTTCAAAACCACTTAATATCTTCGAACAATACGGTTTTCTTGGGTAAAAACACACTAGAAGTTGACTTGGGCTATCAAACAAATATTCGCGAATTGGTTGCGGGTGGCATCAATCCACAACAGGAATTATTGGCACCTACTGTTGTTTCCATGCAACTCAATACGTTTACCTACAATGCTAAATTCAATATGCCTTATGGCAATAACAATCTGGTTTTTGGTATAAACGGGGCCAATGTTAATAATGAAGCGGATGAATCAAAACCCAATATACCGATGCCAGACGCCAAGATCAATGATATCGGATTTTATGCAATTGGGGATTTTCTACTAGTAGAGAAACTTACGCTTACTACAGGCCTGCGTTACGATTACAGAAATATGCAATCTTTCCCTTTGCCAACTGCCAATACGGATAGGTTTGAGGTCGATAACACCTACAACAATATCAATGGTTCATTGGGCCTTACTTACAATTTTTCCGAATCAAGGTTCTTAAAAGCCAATATTGCTCGTGGGTTCCGTTCGCCCAATCTACCTGAACTCACCCAGAATGGAGTGCATGCCGGCAGGTTCGAAAGAGGAGCCCCAAATTTAGAGGCCCAAAGTAATTATCAGATAGACCTAACTTACCACCTACATACTGATTGGGCAACCTTGAATATATCTCCCTTTTACAATATAGTGGACAATTATATTTATTTGGTTATGACCAATGAAGATGCGCCTATCGGTAATGGGAAGATTTTCCAACATGTTCAAGATGATGCGACCCTAATGGGAGGTGAAGTAGCCTTGGACATCCATCCCGTAAGCTGGCTAGGCGTACACGGTAGTTACAGTATGGTGCGTGCAGATATAAAGAATCATTCAGAAGGAGTAGAACATCCTACCTTTATACCACAGGATCGATTGACCGGGGAAATCAAATTACAGCAGGAGCAATTGGGATTTTTCAAAAGACCCTATTTCTCTGTCGAGGTTATGAACTTTTTCGAACAGAACCGCACAGGTCAAAATGAAGCGGTCACTCCTGCTTATGCGCTGTTGAATGCTAGGGTAGGGGCAAGTATTTCCGTCAATAAGCAAGATATGGATATCTTTATTGTTGGCAACAATCTTACGAATACAACCTATATAGACCATTTATCAGTTACGAGACAATTGGGGCTTAATATGATGGGTAGGAATATCATGTTTGGTTTAAGATTGCCTTTTAACTTTCAGAACAACAAGAAACTATAACCAAAAAAGAAAATAAGATGAGAAATTTAGTTTATTATTCACTAGGCCTAATAGTACTTGCGCTTTCGTTGAATGCCTGCGGGAACCAAGAGAAAAAAAACCAAGCTGGCGCCGGCGAAGAAGAAACGGTTAAGGAAGTGATGCCAGAGGTAATTTTAGAAAATGATTATGTAAAGGTTGTTAAGGTCAGCCTGGATCCTGGTGAGGCCCTTGCATCCCATCAGGGAGAAGTTAGGGTCATCTATTCGCTTACAGATTATTCTATAGATTGGGAGGAACAGGGCAAACAAGAAGGCAATAAATCTTGGAGTAGAGGGGATGTTCATTTTCATGAAGCTGGTCAACATTCAGCCATAAACAATGGAACAACCACCGCTGAATGGCTGGCATTTACTAGAAAGGATGTAGCATTACCTGAATGTGGAGAGAATACAATAGAGAATGATGTAAACTCAGTAGCATCAGAATTTACAAACCTTCTATGGGACAACGATAATTATAGGATCACTGAAGTTGGTTTACCGATTGGTGAAAGCATCCCGACGCATGCTGGAATCAATCGCATTATCTATTCTCTTACAGATTATCAGATAATGTATGAATCAAATAAAGAGGGAAATAGTGAGAAAAAATTCCAGGCAGGTGATGTGCATTGGCATGAGGCCTGCCAGCATGCCCTACAGAACAATGGGGCAACAGAGGCGAACTTTCTGGTAGTTAGTTACAAGTAAAAAAATAAAATACTTTAAGCGAGTAGCTCCCGACTTTGGTCATTAAACCCTGGTCGGGTTTTCTTTTTTATAAAAAAATCTTCGTGCATAATTCCCCAAAGTAATTTTTATCTGCTAAAGAAATCTGTGTATAAAGTGATATAGCTGATTTTAATAAGAATATGCTCTTTAATGATGATGGAAAGCAAAAATATAATGCGTATAGTGAGTATTTTTAAATGAACTGGCTAACGATAAAAAACCCATATGCAACAATGTTGCATAAATGGAATTGTTTCATAACTTTACAGTATGAATCGGAGGATAAAAACAACGGCAGTCTTTTTTGCGACATACTTAGGTATGCTGCCAGCGTTTTTTTATCTCCATGCTGTAAAACATGAACACAATCACCATACAGAAACCTGCAAAGAAGTAAGTCTAACATCTGCCGAACTGCATGAAGACATTTGTGACCTCTGCGATTTATATGTAAAACAGCACATTTTTAATACGGGCAATTCTTTTTTAGGCGTATATGAACAACTCACTGTAGAAGAAGCTGTATATCTTTTTACGGCTTCTCCCATAAAGGAAACTTTTCAAAGACTACGCGCCCCACCAGTCAGAGCATAAACATAGTACACACAAAAGAAGAAAGCCTTTAATAGGGTAAAATACCTTATTATAATGCCCTGCCAGCAATATTTTAGACCTTCTTCTACTCCTGAAAATCCTTTTAAACCTACAGAGTAAGGCCGAACTTACTTTGGAAAACTTTTATGCTATGCTCAAAGCTACCAATATTTCAAAAAGTTATGGGAATTCCCATGCACTCAAAGACTTAAACCTCACCGTTCAATCGGGGGAGATTTACAGCCTGCTCGGTGCCAATGGTGCTGGAAAATCCACTACCATTAATATGTTCCTAGGCTTTACCGAGCCCGACTCAGGCACCGTAACAATTGCTGAGAAAGATGCTACCAAGCAAGCAGCCGAAACCCGTAAGTTCATTGGCTACATCCCTGAAAATGTGAATCTGTACCCTTATTTATCGGGTATTGAAAACCTAGATTATTTCTGCCGTTTGGCGGGGTTAAAATATTCTACGGGTGAGTTGCAAGACTTCTTAACCACTTGTGGCCTGCAAAGCGAAGCCCACAAAAAGAAAGTTTCGGGTTACTCCAAAGGAATGCGCCAAAAGGTAGGGATAGCCATTGCCTACGCTAAAAAAGCCAAAGTATATTTATTGGATGAACCTGCAAGTGGCCTTGATCCTCTGGCGAGCAACGAGCTTTCCGAATTGTTGAGAAAACTAGCGAAAGAAGGTGCTTCTATTCTCATGGCTACTCACGATATTTTTAGAGCAAGAGAAGTATGCGACCGCATCGGCATTCTCAAACAAGGGAACTTAGTAAAGGAACTGAAGAGCGAAGAGGTAACCGCCAACGAATTAGAACAACTGTACCTAGAATACATGAAAAACTAGAAGAAGGAAGGCAAATTAAATAGTGCTTTAATCCTGTTTGGTATGCTAACCATTGGTTTCTCATATGCAAGAACGCAATCTTTAAAAAATTCAGAATCAAACATTAATCATTCATAATTAAATACTTATGTGGCAAATCATAAAAAACGAATGGCAATTTCTAGGACGGAGCCGTATGCTATTAGGTATTTCGTTTGCCTTTTTGCTCATATTGGTACTGGCTGTATTCTTAGGTAGTCAGCAAAAGCAGAAACAAAGTGAGGCGTATCAGACTGCGCAAAAACATCTAAGGCAGCAATGGGAAAATATCGATGCGATGAACCCACATAGTGCGGCTCATTATGGTACCTATGTTTTTAAGCCCACCAGCCTGTTAAGTAGTTTAGATGAAGGAGTCAACAGCATAACAGGGAATGTACTGAGGGTAGAAGGGCACGTACAGAACGAGATTGTGCACTCAGAGGCTTCCCAAATGCAGGCGATATCTAAGTTTGGAAAGCTGAAAAGCTCCCTATTACTTCAATATATTGTTCCGCTCTTGCTCATTTTCCTTGCATTTCATTCAGTGAGCAGCGAAAAGCAAAGTGGAAGGCTCAAGCTCTTGGTGTTACAAGGGGCCAAGCCTTTCCAATTGGTCTTGGCAAAGACTTTATCAGTTTGGGTTTACGGCATTGCCTTACTTGCGGTGGTGGTGTTAGTATATGGTTTAATGAATCTTCAATACCTCAACGGTGAAGTACTGGGGCGCACCGCTTTTTTCTTCCTGTCCTATGCCCTCTATTATTTTGTAGTGAGTGGGCTAACCGTGTTTTTTTCGGCACGTTGGCAGAATGCGACCGTTGCCCTAACTTCCATGCTGGGTATCTGGATTCTGTGGACGGTTTTCTTACCGAATATGCTAATGAGTTCGGTTGAAAAATGGCATCCCTTACCGAGCAGAAACGAATTCCAAGCGGCAATGAAAGAAGACCGCTCAAAAGGAATAGATGGACACAATCCATCGGATGAGCGAGGCAAAGCCTTGGAAAAGGCAACCTTGGCAAAGTATGGCGTAGATAGCATATCACAATTGGAAATCAATTTTGATGGCTTACGTATGCAAGCCGATGAAGAATACGGCAACCAAGTATGGGACAAACATTTTGGAAACTTACGCGAAGTCTTGGGTAAGCAAAAACAGACCTATCAGATTGGTGGTTTACTCAACCCTTTTATTTCCCTGCAAAATGCCAGTATGGGTTTTACAGGGAGTGATAATCTTCACCACCAAGCATTTTTGGTACAAGTGGAACATTACCGAAGAGGATTTATCAAGACCTTGAACGATGAACATGCTTTTGGAGGCTCCAAAACAGGAGATTGGGGCTGGAAGGCAAATAACGACTTCTTCAAATCTGTTCCTGATTACCAATATCAACCTGCGGCTTTAGCTACAGTATTACCTAATTATATCTATGACCTAGGACTACTGTTCTTCTGGGCAATCGGGATAAGTTTCTTTCTGTTTTTTGGGGCTAAAAAAATGAGTATAGCATGAAAGGGTTCAATATTTTTCTGTACGAATGGAAGCATTTTATACGCAGTCCATTTAAAGTAGTGGCATTGCTGCTTTTCGTACTGGCAGGCGTGTATGGTTTGCACAATGGAGCAAGTCTGTACAACGAACAAATGGCCAATTTAGAAAAGATAAAGGAGCGTAGTGAACAAGACCGACAACAATATATTTCTTATTATGAAGAAGGGAAAAAGGGGCCTGATAATCGCCCTTGGATAGACATGACTACACCGTTTTGGTCTATTTGGTACAGCAATACCTATCACTTCAAAACGCCATCACCTGCAATGGTGTACAGCATAGGGCAAGCAGAACAGTATGGCTTTTACAAAAGGGTAACGTTTCGAGCTAGCCCTTACGATCCTGATATGACCAATGAAATAGCAAATCCAGAACGACTACAGACAGGTACGCTGGATTTTGCCTTCGCATTGGTTTTTCTTTTGCCCTTGTTGTTACTGATTTTACTGTACAATATAAAAGGGATGGAAACCGAACAAGGTTTTATGCCACTGATCGAAGTACAGACAGCTTCTAAAAGCAATTGGTTGCTCTCAAGAGTAACTTTTTATGGAGCCTTGGTTTTTGGTGTTATCATGCTGCTTTTAGCGTATGGAGCAATGCTCACAGGCGTTTTTGCATTGGCAAGCCAAGCGTTTGGGCAGATGGTCTTGCTTGCACTCTTCTACCTACTTTTTTGGCTTGTTATCTACTCTGTAATTCTTGTAAAAGGGAAAAGCATTTTGGGTAATACACTAACTATGGTCGGGGTTTGGTTACTGTTTGCTTTCATTATTCCTGCTACTGTACACCAATGGGTAAGCATAGAGAAACCGACAAACCTGATGACCGACTTTATTGATGCCACAAGAGATGAAAGAATAGAATTATATGAGCAATCCGATAGTGTGATAATGGCTCAATTAAAAGCGATGTTTCCAGAGATCAAGAACAGTCCTGTTGCTCAGGATAGCATAAAGAAAAAGGTTGCCATGAGCGAATCTACCACGGCACTATTCAATGAACTCATGAAAAAGAGTATTGCCAAGGTTGAAGAAGAGCACCAAGAGCGAAACACATTAGTGGCTTCCACTTTTTGGTTCAACCCTGTTTCTTTTTTTCAGAACCGGTTCAATTATGTGGCACAAACGCACTTTGCTAACTACCAAGAATACCGGGCTCAAATTCAACAATTAATAGATCAACAAATTAAAGTTTTGGTGCAAGATGTCTGGAACGGCGTGGAGGTAGATAAGGATAGGTATTTAGAGTATGGCGATAAGATAGCAAATATTGATTAAGGTGTTTGGGTAGGTAAAAAGCCATTCCCTACCTTCTCGATATTTTAATAGTATGGATGAAATAGTCTAATGGTTTAAAGCGCATATGGTGGAATGAGCCTAAGAAACTTATTAAAATGAGATTGATTTTTTTATTGACAGCTTGCTATTTTTTGATTTCTACCCATTTATCTGCCCAACCAGAGAGAAATGTAAAAGGGCTGTATGGTATTTTTAAAGATGCTGCCGATAGTACTTTGATACCGGGTGTGGCTGTGCAACTTCTAGAAACAGGACAATGGCAAGTAACGGACGATGCGGGTCGGTTCAGCTTTCCCTATCTTCGTCCGGGAAAATATACCCTGCAAGCTAGAATGTTGGGTTATCAGACCAAGGAGTTCAAGGTCGCTGTTTCCAACGCATCCCCTACAAATGGTGCAACTATTTTATATTTAAGCACCTTAAACATGGAATTAGAGAGCGTAACGGTTACTGCTCGTGAGGCAAAGCTAGGGTCAGTATCGCAATTAGAAGGATACGCGCTTAAACATACACAGCCTGTTAGCTTGTCTGATGTCTTACAACTTGTACCGGGACAGTTGGCTCAAAACCCTGAGTTGGGCAATGTGGCACAATTTACCATTAGACAGGCGCCTGCAGGTTCTGCTGCCCAGCGGATAAATGCTTTGGGAACTGCATTAATGCTAGATGGTGCCCCGGTTTCCAACAATGCCAATTTACAGTCAAATACCAATATCTTAAATGCTTCGCCAGGGAGTTTGCCACCTTTTTCTTCCGTAGCGGGTAGGGGGCCTGACTTGCGCAACGTTCCTGCAGATCTAATCGAATCAGTAGAAGTGATCCGAGGGATTCCCTCGGCACGTTATGGCGACCTTAGTGCTGGTGCAGTACTGGTAAACACCCGTGTAGGTGCCTATCGTCCACGCGCACTCGTTCGAATAAATCCAACGGTAAGGCAATTTTCTTTTGGAGGCGGTAAAAAGATAGGAATGAATGATGCCGTAAATGCTGAACTAGACCTAACAACAGCCCTCACTGATCCTCGCAATGATTTGGAACAATACACCCGTGCCAATCTACAATTGGGCTGGGCCAATAAAATAGCTGACGTAAACCTCAACCACCGACTTACTCTTTTTACCACACTTGATGAAACACGTGAAGCTCCTGAAGAAGATATGTCCCGCCGCCGCAATTTCCATCGGGAGAGAGGTTTCCGATTTAACAGTCAAGGAAAATGGATAGGTGAAGATGGTTTTGTGAATGATATTAACTACATTTTCTCATTGTCTTATCAACATCAGGAAAGCTATTTTCAGGAGATAATAACACGAGATATTTTTCCTGTAACCGATGCGATAGAAGAGGGAATACGCCGCGGGGAGTTCGGTCAAAGCAGTTATTTGAACCAAACTACGGTTGATGGCAAGCCTCTAAATGCTTACTTACGAGTACAGGCAGGCCGTTATATTCCAGATTGGCTGGGCAGTCATAATTTGGTATGGGGAGCAGAATGGCGACACGATAGCAACATGGGTGAAGGTCGGCAGTTTGACCCTAGAACTCCGCCAAGACAGAACTACAGCATGGGTGACCGCCCACGTAGTTATGCCGAGATTCCTGCACTAAACCAAATAGGATTATACCTCAGCGATTCTTGGAACTTAGTATTTGACGACGATATAAGTTTAATGATCGAATGGGGATTTAGAGCAGATTTGATGCCTCTGCTTCCTCAGCCCGAACTTTCCGAAAGTAATACATCAACTGAATGGATGTTTGTACCTGCACCTAGGGTCAATGCAGCTTTATCGTTTGGAAAGGGTTGGCAGGCAAGGGCCGGCTACGGAGTAATGGCCAAGATGCCTACCCTTTCCTATCTCTATCCAAATCCTATTTTCTTCGATTTGGTCAATTTTAATTATTTCGCTCCCGATCCAGCAGAACGTCTGGTCGTAATGAACACACAAAGGATTGTTCCCGATACTTCACCACTGCGGCCTTATCAGAGTAGAAAACTAGAAACGGGTGTAGATTACCGACCCGATACGGGAGGGTGGGATGTTTCCCTTTCATTCTTTCATGAGCAGGTCAAAGATGCCTACCAAGTACTCCGCCAGATCCTACCCATTGAAAACCCAAAATTTGAGGCTATTGAGTTTCCTGAAGGGCAACCACCCGTACTTTCTGCCGAACCTATTGCACTCGACACTTTTATGGCCGCTTACGACTTACCGCAAAATAACCTCGCAGTTGAAAATCAAGGTTTAGACTTTACGGTACAAACTCCTCAGATCGAGGCTATCCGTACGGCTTTCAATCTTACAGGGGCCTTACTGCATACACGCAGCAAACAAACAGCTCCTTTTATTGATGCCAATCGCGCAGTGTTTAGCAACCAATTTTCGGGTAGGGTGCCGATTTTCCCTTCGGGACAAGGTTTAGAAGCACTCCGTTTCAATACGAGCTTGAGACTCATACACCATATTCCAGCACTCAAGTTCATCGTATCTGGCCTTGTACAGACCATTTGGCTGGAACAGAACAGACTTTTTGACTATCTCGAAGCACCTGAGGCTTTTGTAGGACGAAACGGGCAGATTACTCCAATAAATGCACTTGAATTAGACGAACCACTCTTACAGGAACTGGGCCGTACCATTAACCCTGCCAGCTTAGAGTGGCAAAAACGTCCTCCCCTGTGGTTGTTCAATATTAGGCTAACTAAGGAGTGGGCCACACAACGGGGCTTCGCTTTTTATGTGAACAACTTGGTGAATTCAAGACCTGTGTTTACGAGCAATGTTTCAAATTTTCAGGTGGCTCGCAACCAACCAGAGTTCTTTTTTGGTGCAGAGGTGTACTACAGATTTTGATAGAATAAGATGAGATTATAATCAGCTACAAGAATCCAATAATAGAAATTAACATAAAAATCAACTTTTAAATTTAATCAAACTATGAACACGAAAATCCCAAAGTTTTTTTCCGTATTACTGACTTTTATAATACTGTTTTTTAGTGTAAGTTGTGAAGACGAGGAAGTACAACCCATAAATGTACGGATTCAACTTTCATATCCTGATGATTTTGCCACGCAACAGGTAGGAGCAGGTATAGAGGTTACCCTTCGCTCCACAACAGGGGGCAATGAATTGAAGGCCTTAACTACGGCAACTGGAGAGGTTCTTTTTGAGGGTGTGATCCCTGGGGAATATCAAGCAGAAGCCACCCAACAGTTGACCGCAGCAGAAGCCCTCACTATCACAGGGATATTCAATGAGGAAATGGCCCTGAACGGGAGTGCTGTTGTTGATGCAGCACCATCTCCTGTGGATGGGCAGCAGTTCGACCTTGAACTGTCGGGTACACCAGCAGGAGACTTGGTTTTTAAAGAAGTGTACTATACGGGAGTCCCAGATTTTTATTTTTCTGACCAGTTCATTGAAATATATAATAATTCTGAGAATGATATCTTCTTAGATGGCCTATGTATTGCAGATATTTGGGGCGCTTCAGGGCAGATAAATCCCAATACTACGCCTACTGCTTTTAGCAACGATACCGACCATGTTTATGCCAATAGTGTATGGCGCATACCCGGCAGCGGGCAAGAGCATGTACTCCGTAGTGGTGAAAGCATCATTATAGCACAGGATGGTATAGACCATACTGCAGAGAATGATAACACAACGGTTGACCTAAGTAATGCAGATTGGGAAACATTTAACCAACGGGATGATAACCGTGACGTAGATTCTCCCGCAGTGCCCAATTTGGAACGCGTATATTTTACTGGTGGTTTTGATTGGCTAATAACAGTATTTGGCCCAGCCTTGGTCTTGTTCAGAACAGACGATTTTGACGCACTTGAAAAGGTGCAAGTACCCGACTTACCAGATACTTTCTCACCAAGGGTAAAAATACCTAAAGAATTACTCATCGATACTTTTGAGGCATTGCGCGATGGCGATAGTGGTAGCTTTAAAAGGATACCGGCAGGCGTTGATGCAGGATTTGTTTTTGCTACCGATACCTATGTTGGTGAGAGTTTCAGGAGAACACTGGCAATCGACCAAAGCGGCAGGAAAATATTGCAGGATACCAACAATAGCGGTAACGATTTTGAAAGGCTGGATACTCCTACCCCTGGGGTACTGCCATAATTTAAAAATATCTTTAGAGGCCCTATAAAGCCTGAAATCAAAAGGGCCTCTTTTTTTACAAAAAAATCTCTATCGCATTTGAGAATACTTTTCTTCAATATCGCATTTCTTCTTTGCTTGCATTTGGTCAAAGCTCAATCACTGGGCGGATTACCCTTTAACAGTAGTATCCGAACATTCAATTTTGCTTCTTTGTATGCTTTTGAGCAAGTCCCATCTTTCAGTTATGTAAACACTTCTATGCATGCATTCGAGGGTAACTTTAATCGCCCGCAAACACCTGCTTCGGGCATACTAGGTGGATTTGAGGCAAATGGGAGAAAAAGGCAAAATAAGCTTATATGGGAAGGGCGCTTTTCTTGGCAATACCAAAGGGACAAAGGGCAGCAATGGAACAATACATCAAGACACCCAGATGCATTACCATATATTTGGGCCGATGAGACCGTAGGAACTTGGGCGCGCAACCATTTCAAGAGTAGTGTTCAAGTAGGAACAACCATGACCGGAAATCTACAATTCGGGGCAGGCTTGCTCTTTGAAGGTGGACAAGGGAATCGTTTAAATGACCCTAGGCCACTGTATAGGTTTCGAGAACTGGGTATAGCTCCTGAACTTGCCCTTCGTGTAAAAAAAACCAATTGGTTGGCGGTGCAATTGTTATATCTTTCCTTTTCTGAGGACAACGAGATAGGATTCTTTTCTGTAGATGATCCGCTTTTGTTCCGTTTGAGGGGGCCTGCTACTTTTACCCGCACACCTTTCGTGTCTGGAGAGAGACAGCTGAACAGCCAACAGATAGGCGGTGGACTGCGTTGGGTCTCTGAAAAACAATTTGCGGCGCAATTCCGTGGTACTGTTTCATGGGGCAAAGCAGAAGAAGGAGTTGCAATCATTACTCCCGGAGGTAAATGGCAGATATTAAATGCTAGCCTACTATTGCAAAAAAGCTGGCAAGGAAAGCTTCGGAACTCTTTTAGCTTATCGGGTAATATCGTACAGAACGAGGGTACAGACCCAACTTTTCAAGCAATCAATACCAGACTTCAAATTACCAAGATAGGCTTGGCTTTTCAAATATCGAAACCTGATAGTACAGCTTTCCATTGGAGTTTACGTACTATGGCCAATTGGCAAGTACGTTCTCAAGAAGATCTGGCTACCTTTACCGAAACCAATCTACAACAATTGCCCTTGAGCCTACACTTGGATGGCAAATGGCTAAAGGGTAAGCTCAGGCCGTTTTTGCTTTTACATGGGCACTACCAAGCTTTGCTATCTGAAAATTTGCAGATAGGAAGTCCCACTTTTATCTCGGAAAACCTGCTATTGCCTGATTTCGAAATATTATCCTCTGAGTTTTTTTCTATCGGTACAGGGATAGGTCTTGATATAGGCCAAGGTGCCAAGAAGTTCCGCTTCTTGTTATTTGCAAGACATATACAGTCTTTAGGGGCAAGCCAGCTTTTTAATCAACAGCATGCAGGACTCTCAATTACCTTTATACCAGGGTCAACTCTGTATCTACCAAAACTTTTTCAAGGTGCATCCAATTTCGGGATATTTTAATTTTTAATTAATCGAGTTATGAAATATATCTTTTACTTTTTCCTCTTGTTATGGTTGGCTGCTGGATGTCGGCAGGTACCTAGTGCCACTACTTCAAACGTACCTTCTGATGATATACCGTTCCCAGAATATGAATCACTTACTGGTAAAGACAGAGAAAGGGCTGATTCCTTACTGTCAAAAGCATTGGACCATGAAGCACTTTATTCGCTAATGGGCGACATGAAACCTATCAGTAGCATCGGATTTGCGCATTCGTACCCACTAGGTAAGGACAGC
>CAKZMZ010000130.1 GCA_937129345.1 uncultured Thalassovita sp.
TCAAAAAAGGGCAGATACAGGTTAATGACCAAAAAGTAAAGCCTAATTATAAAATACGCCCGGGCGATGTTGTAACGGTTTCCTTCCCTAAGCCCAAAGTGGATTTAGAGATCATTCCACAGGATATACCACTCAATGTTTTGTACGAGGATGAAGATATTTTGGTCGTGAACAAAGAAGCAGGCATGGTGGTGCACCCCGCCCATGCCAATTGGGATGGCACTTTGGTAAATGCTTTGGTACATCGTTTTCAAAATTTACCTACTTCGCGTAACGGAGAGGTAAAACCCGGCTTGGTACACCGTATAGATAAAGATACTTCTGGCTTATTGGTTATCGCCAAAACCGAGCAAGCCATGACACACCTCGCCAAACAGTTTTTTGACCACACCATTGAGCGTACCTACCAAGCCATCGTTTGGGGCGAACCTAAACAAGATTCGGGCACTATTACTGGCCACATTGGCCGTAGCCTAAAAGACAGACGCGTATATACGGTTTTTGCTGAAGGAGAGTATGGTAAGCATGCGGTAACCCACTATAAAGTGCTTAAATATTTGCGGTATGTGTCTTTGGTAGAATGTAAGCTAGAAACCGGTCGCACCCACCAAATACGTGTACACATGAAACACATAGGCCATACCCTCTTTAATGATGAGCGCTACGGAGGCAATAAAATCTTAAAAGGTGAAAAATTTAGCAAATACAAAGCCTTTGTTGAAAATGGGTTTAAAATCTTACCCCGCCAAGCCCTACACGCCAAATCTCTTGGCTTCATCCACCCAACTACCAATAAAGAGATGTTCTTTGAATCTGACCTCCCTGATGACATGCAGCAATTGATTGAAAAATGGGAGCATTATGTAAAGTTTACTTGATTTAGAGAAAAGAAATACAAAATCAACCAACATCACTCGAAATTTGTTAATCATTAAGTTCTCTGTAAACGACAAAAATTGTAAATTTCAAAAAAGGCGTCTCCCAAGAATCCAATTGATCGCACTCTTCTTGCCATTAAATTTAACGAGAAATAAAATGGATAAAAAAGAAATTACCGATAAGCTGAGAAAAAACAAAGGACTGCTAAGAGAGAATTTTAGCATTCTGAAAATTGCGCTTTTTGGGAGCTATTCAACCAATACTTTTACAAAAGATAGCGATATTGATATTGCATTTGAATTGGAAGAAGGGAAAAAGATGGGCTTAAAAGAGTTTTATGAACTAGAGCTATTTCTTAAAAGACTTTTTCAAGTTGAAAAAATAGACCTTGTTAATATGAAGTATATGAATCCAATCATCGAAAGCGAAATTGAGAATACCTTGATTTATGTATGAAAGAAAGAATTTTACCTATATACTTACGATTCTTGATGCAATCGAGAAGATTTTTATTTACGTAAGAGATGTAGATAATGCCGATGCATTTTATACCTACAACGAACAAATGAACTTCAATGCCAGTCAGGTACTTTTATTGGTGATTGGTGAAGAGACTAAAAAGATTGATGAAAAACTAAAAGCTGAATATCCTGAAATCCCATGGCATCTTATAGCAGGACTGCGAAATAGAATAGCACATGATTGATAGAAGTATCGATCCTAATATTTCTTTTGATATTATCCAAAACTATCTTTTGGAACTAAAAGAAACTTTAATTAGGATGTTGAGCAAAGTCGATTATGACAAAGAGCTTTTGATAAAAGTAGTAAATACAGTTCAATATGCACACCTAAAATACCTTATTAAAGAGTAAGAATAAAAATAAAACCATTCAGCTCCATACATCCACCAAAAAGGAAATGTTCTTCGAGTCTGACCTACCACAAGACATGCAGCAATTGATTGAGAAATGGGAGCATTATGTGAAGTTTACTTAAGTCATCTATACAGCTTGAAACATAAAAATACTCCCAACCAAAGAGTGAGAAAATAAAACCCTCTTTATCATGAATAAGCTTAGAGTTGAGATCGTCCCTTGCATCAATGATTTATACAGTTTTTCAAGATATCGCTTCATGGGGATGCTATCGTTTTTAGGTGCTATCATAAATAATTCTCCTTTGTTTAATACTTTCACAAAAAACTTTAACTGATTAAAAAAAAACCCTGTCATACTAAAAAAATATTATTCTGAGCATTATCGATATTTAGAAATATAACATCATTAAATTCATTTTTTAATATTTATTAAACAGTTTTTAGGTTATAAAACCAAAATAAGTTTCGTAAAAGCACATAATCACTCTGTTTAATTTTGTGAAGAACTAAGAGCTTAATATGCAGTAAAAATTAATCTCCTAAGCAATTAACAGATTCTTTGTACGTAATTAAGAAAATCGAATTAGTCACCACAATATATGACTAATTTTTTCAACTTAAAGAGACGTATTTTTTTAATCTTAACTAAAATGTGCTATGAAAATCTTAAGGTTTAAGATCGCTTATATTCTTATTTACTTGATAGGATTTGCAACAACCTACGCCCAAACCAATGAAGTTCAGGTATCTTCCCTCTCTAATTTTCCTGATCCTAATGATGAGGGTGAAATTACTTTAAACCCAAATTCTGCTTACTCTATTCACGGAATGGTTAATATTGGAGACAATTATATTAACCTAAATGGAGCTTCCTTATTAGGTACTGACCCAGGAAAAGATGGTATTGTATCTACCGTAAAAGGAGCTGTTTTAAGAAGTAAAGACGTGATGGTGTACATGGATAAAATAGCCGTTGTTACGGCAGGCAAAAACACCGTAGCTTATGAGTTTGTAGATGAGACACGTGCTAAATTTTGTAATTTATTCGAGGGATGCAGCGTACTTGACGGACACCAAGGCTCTAAAAACGGGGTAGGTATGATCAAAGGATTCAACACTACTTGTATTGACCTCAATTATTGGAATATTGAGAACGGTCTAAAGGTTTCTGGAAGGTCTAATAAATTTACTGGTGTACTCAATTACATTACAGGTATTGCTAACGAAAATTCTGCAATTGAATTCTTGGATGATGTAAACATAGAGGACATAGTATTATCTGGTAACTATTTTGTGTACACAGGAGGCTCTGCTATTAAAGTGAATAATGGAGCAAAGGTTAATCAGTCAAAACTTTCACTAAATCTTTTTCAAGGACAGTCAACCATATTTGAAGGTTTTGACTCATATTCTCCCGGTTGGGAAATGATTGGAAATGGAGTACAAGTACCGGACTCAAAAGCAAAAGCAATCATTTATATGAACGACAACACTGTGGAAACAGAGTTTTTGAACCCTGAATTATTTCAGCCTATTTCAGGAGCATTTTCTCCGATAGTCTCACATCGGTTTTCTATTGAAGGAACAAAACTAAAATTCATCGGAAAGAAAGAAGTTAGTTTCGACGTGCTTGCCAATGTTGCTGGTATTTGTGGTTATCAAAACGGAAGTTACTCCATAGCGATTAGAAAAAACGGATCAGAGTTGATTGTCCCTAAATCTTCTGTAGGTGGCTTAAACAAAGGAAGTGGATTCACTTTAAGACTTGATTCACAAGTAGACATGAAAGAAGGAGATTATTTAGAGCTTGTTATTAAATCTAATGGGAATTCCGAAAACCGCCCTGTAGTTATTTCAGACGTCACTCTAAAGGTCGATCAATTCTAAAATTGATTGATTTTCTAAAGAAATAAATGCCTGTCTCATAAGGAGATAGGCATTCTTAAAATCTTATCAATAGTATTTAGTTTTCAAAATAATATAGCTGTGGGTTGGGGACAGTCTTATAAGTATTTATTCTGCTGCTTATTGGTGTTGCTTATCTCATTAATCCCGGATAAGAATCGGGATACTATCGACACAATTTGTTTTTTTCTAATTATAATTCTAGGAATTCCTCATGGTGCTGTTGACCATAAAGTTTTTCTAACCTTTCGTAACAAAAAAAGGATAAGCCATAGATCATTTCATTTTATCTATGGTAGCCTAATTCTTTTATATACAGGACTGTGGTTCGTTTCCCCGGAGATCTCAATCATGATATTTTTACTACTTAGTATATATCATTTTGGACAAGATTTCTTGGAAGAAAATAAAATTAACAATGCAAAATCACATGAAATTATTCTTTGGGGCGCTCAAATATTACTGTTCCCTATCTTATTGAACCTTCACCAGATAGCGCCACTGCTTACCGAAAATAATATAGCATTTAATCTTACTTTGGAAAATTGGATACCCTATATAATCGTAGCAGGATGTATCATGCATTTAGCTTGGCTGTATGCAGAAAACAAAATAAGCTTACATAAAACTATTGAAATAGGTCTATTCATAGCAATGCTCATATTTTTATATAGTCAAATAAACTTTATCGCCGCATTTACCATATACTTCTTGGTGTTTCACTCAGAAAACTCCTTTCGATTGCAATATAAGTGGCTTAAAAAAAATAAGAAAAAATATAATTATGGCCTATATATCAGAGATTTAGCTATATTCAGTATTCCTATTTTTATATTGATGCTAGTTGCCTGGATGTTCGTGCTCCCGAATGATTGGATAAGTATTATTTCAGCCTTACTGATTTTCATCTCCATTTTAACTTTACCTCACACGATTCACTACAGTATTTTCTTTAGCTTATCCAAACAAAGCAATTAGTAAACTATTGATCTTTTATCAGCCCTCACTTTTACGGAACACATCAAGAGTAGCTTTTTTTTGTTTGACTTGCCATAAGTTTTAGTCACTGCTTTTAAGTGGATTAAGCTAGTGGTTTTGCCCTTTTAGTTTTTGTGGGGCTAATCGATTAAATCAAGTAATTTTTTTTATGGTCTCTCTCAAAGAGAATTATCTAAAAGCATAGTTGGCAAATAAACCGATGTTTTTCCCTCAACTCAAGTATTCCTTTTTTCTAAAGAGCCACAATTGCACATTATTTCCATTAACAAGTCCAGTATTGATTAAATAGTGAAATAACGTACACTTTTTGGCAAAATCTGTGGATTTTAAATAACCATCAACAATGTAAATTTGGGCAAAAACCAAATAGAGAATGAAAAGCTATCTTGTAAAAAGTATTATTTTCCCAGTTATACTATTTACACTTTCTTGCAAAAACCAAGAAAGTACACCGATGCAAGAAGCTGTAGAAACAGTTCAATGGAAGCACCTATCTAGCCTCAATCGCGACCTTCCTGCGGCTAACGTAGGCGAACAGGTCTCTACCTTGATCATGGATATTGACAAAGACGGTACCAACGATTTTGTGATTGCTGGTTGGGGCAAACCTTCTATGGTGTGGTTCAAAAAAAACGAGTCAGGCTGGGACAAATACCTAATTGATGCTGGCACTGAATTTATTGAAGCTGGAGGCGATTTTTTGGACATAGATGGCGACGGCGATTTAGACATCGTACAGGGTGGAGATTGGCGGACACTTAAAGAAGTTTGGTGGTGGGAAAATCCCTACCCCAACTTTGACCCTGAAACGCCTTGGACACGCCACTGGGTAAAAAATAGTGATGAGGGCGGCAAAGCCCATCATGATCAAATCTTTGGCGATTTTGATGGCGATGGAAAGGAAGAGCTTGTTTTTTGGAACACCAATGTTTGTAAGCTTTTTATTGCAGAAATCCCTGAGGACCCTAAAAACTCCCCTACTTGGAATTTACATTTGATCCATCAGTTTCCGATACCGGAACACAGTAAGTACGAAGGACTAGCCAAAGGAGATATCGATTTAGACGGAAAAACCGACATAGTGGGGGGCGGCTACTGGTACAAACATACAGAAGGCCACTCCTTTAAAGTGATGCCCATTGATCCTGCATACTTTGGTTCTCGCTCTGGCGTGGGCGACATTATTGAAGGAGGCCAACCTGAAGTAGTATTATCTTCTGGAGACCATACCAACTCCTTAAATCTCTATGAATTTGATGGGGAAAAGTGGAACAAAACTGTGCTGATAGACAAGGTGGTTCACGGGCATACCTTGCAGGTAGCAGACATTGATGCCGATGGCCATACAGATATATTTTGTGCAGAAATGTCTGCATGGGGCGATACCATTAGGGATGACAATAAAGCTTGGATTCTTTACGGCGACGGCAAAGGTAATTTTGTAAAAACAGTAATTTCTGAGGGTATTTGCCATCATGAGTCTAAAATTGGCGATTTAGATGGCGATGGAGATTTAGACATCCTCGGCAAGCCATTTATCAAAAACAACTCTCCTATAGAAATCTGGCTCAATACTGGAAAAACAAAAAAAGCCCAAGCCCAAACTACTAAAAATAAAGTACCACCTTTGTTTTTCTCTCGCAAAATAGATGGTCCAGAAAATAATTGGTTCGGGCCTTTTTCTGAGGGCTCTGCTGTTTTTGATGTAGATAAAGACGGAATGGTAGATATTGTAGCAGGGCCTCATTGGTATAAAGGACCCGATTTTAAAAAAAAAGTTAATTTCAGAGATATCAACACAGAAAGAGAATTTTTGAGCAACGGCTGCGATCATCCCTACGATGTAAATCAAGATGGATGGACGGACATCATCTCCAACGGTTGGTTTGGCGATCAAAATGTGTATTGGTACCAAAACCCTGGATCAGCAAGCGGTAAATGGAAAAAGCAGCTCATCATAGAGTCTGTAGGTACAGAGTTTACTTTTTTTGAAGACATTGATGGCGATAATGACCCTGATCTAATCCCCAACCATTGGGAGCAAACAGATTTGTGTTGGTATGAAAACGACAAGGGGCAATTTACAAAGCGAGTTATTGGCCCCGAAGGCGATAAACACGGCTTAGGCTTTGGGGACATCAATGGTGATGGCAACAAAGACATTGTTACTATTGATGGATGGTACGAAGCCCCTGCCGATTATACCAATGGCCAATGGATTTGGCACCCCGAATCAAAAATTGAAACCACCCATGCCAGCATGCCCATGTTGGTTTATGATGTAAATGCCGATGGTAAAAACGATATTATTTATGGCGAAGCGCATGCCTACGGTTTATACTGGATTGAACAAAAAGCAAATAACACTTGGCAAAAACACCCTATAGACGAAAGTTGGTCGCAAGCACATACACTCAGGCTTTTCGATATTTCGGGAGATGGAGAATTGGACCTGATTACAGGAAAGCGCCTGAGAGGACACGAAGGAAATGACCCTGGCGCCTCTGATCCATTGGGTATCTATTGGTATGAAATTAACCGAGCAACACAGACTTTTCAAAAAAATTTATTATCCTATAATGCCCAAATAGGTACAGGCATGCAAATAAACATAGCCGACATTGATCAAGACAATGATCCTGATATTATAGTAAGCGGTAAATCTGGCTTGTACATTCTAGAAAATATGCTTTACTATTCAAAAGAAGTATATGCAAGTAAGCGATAATTTGCTTATACAATCCAATAAAATTCTGTAAACAACCTTTCCTGCCTGGCTATTCGGGATATACTATTCCGATAACTAACACTATCATAGGACTTGTAATCCGAAAAAGGCAGGACATAGTTTTTATTATAATTTTGTTCCACATTTTAAAATGTAGAATAGCAAGGGTATAACTATTTAAATAAGCAAGAACTTTAAAAATACACAAGATGAAATTAGCTATTTTTTCACATGGAAAAGAAAGTGGACCAAATGGAAATAAAATAAAAATATTGAGGCAAATAGCTGAAAAACATGGCTTTGAAACTATTGCATTGGACTATACAAAATGCAGAAATGCTACCGAAAGGACAACAAAATTAAAGGAATGTATTGAAAATAAGGATAGTGAATCACTTGTACTTGTAGGATCTAGTATGGGAGGATATGTATCAACCGTAGCATCTAATGACTATAGCTTAACCGGTTTATTTCTTTTATGCCCTGCGCTTTATATGCCGAATAAAGAATATCAAGTACAAAGTTATAAGCCTAAGTGTGACCATATCGAAATAATACACGGTTGGAATGATGAAATTGTGCCATATCAAAACTCAATTAGATTTGGGCAAGAAACCAAAGCAGTTTTAAACCTGACAGATGACAACCATCGCTTAATAAATTCTTATTCTTTTATGAAAACAAGGTTTGATAATTTTCTGACAAACATAAATCATGGCTAAATTCAACTAACTCTCTCATCTGTGATGAGGATGTAAAGAGGCGAGTAATTTCATTGCGACAATTTCATTGCGACAATTTCATTGCGACAATTCCATTGCGACAATTCTAATATAATTAGCATCTCTAACAAACTACCTACTATTCGTATTTACCAATCTAAATACAGATACTATAGAACATTTAGTATAATCGGCATAGGTTAATAACTGATGTTTTTAGTATTTATCTATGCTTGGTCCGATACGCTTACAGAGAAGGGCCCCCCATGAAAGTATGTCCTATGTTTTTAAGCCAAAAGAGCTAAGTTACTAAGTATAAACAAAGTTATTCTCTAAGCTTTTGTAATTCTGTCATATAACTTCCTATATTAGAAATTCAATTCTAGTTCTTAAGTACAATACAGTTTTTTTTCTTCATAGAAATGCTTTGCTGAGCTTCTATGTCAATTTTTAGTATTTTTTCATTAATACTTGATTTTTTTACAAGCCCGTTGATGATAACCTAATATTTCAACCACAATATTCTAGTAAATAAAAGAACATATCCTTTTCTAAGCTAAAATTTAAAAATGAAAGATTTACTAAATCTTGAAGTCCTTACTAAAACTTTTGATGACCTGTCTGTTGGTGTGGGTATTTTCTTAGTAGAGAATCTAGATGACCTAAAAAGCATTCGCTACGTCTATATGAACAAGGTCATTCTGTATGAAATGAGAAAAAAAAAGGAAGAGGTTGCTGGAAAAAGGATTATTGATGTAGCTCCTGAAGCGTATGAACATGAAGTAGGCTTACAAGTTATTGAAGCCTACAGAAAAATAGCATCTGAAGGGGGCAGTGTCAATATGGGATTGGTTGAATATTCGAATCATGTGGCAGCGGGTAAATATGAATGCTCAGTTCATCATATAAAAGAAAATTATGTCTATGTAATGCTCAGAAACGTAACTGAATTAGAAAAAACAAGGTATGAACTAGAACAAAAAAACAAGGAACTAAATGAATTTGCCCACATTGCATCGCATGATTTACAAGCTCCCCTAAATACCATTTCTAGTTGTATAGAGATAATAGAAGATGAATATCAAGGAAAATTAGACAAGAAAGCAGATAAATTATTAGGTTTTATGTCTAGTGTTACAAACCGCATGAAAAATCTTATAGAAGCCCTATTGGATTACAGTAGCACAGGACAGAAAAAAGAAATGACACTTGTGGACTGCAACAAAATAATTGAAGCTATTCAGGAAGATTTGACAGCGAAAATAAAGGAAACTAATACAGTTATTGAAGTTGACGGATTACCCAAGGTAAAAGGATTCAAAACAGCACTTCGGTTGCTTTTCCAGAATTTAATTACCAACAGTATTAAATTCAGTAAGCCAGGGATAGCCCCAAAAATCAAGATATCTGCAAAAAAACAGGAGGCTTGGACATTTGCCATACAAGACAACGGTATTGGTATTGCAGATGAACATATGGACAAGATTTTTAACGTTTTCCAACGGTTGCATAGTAGAAGCGAATATGAAGGCTCAGGCATCGGACTAGCCCATTGTAAAAAAATAATCAAACTACATAATGGTAATATATGGGTAAACTCTCAACCTGGAGAGGGCAGTACCTTTTATTTTACAATTCCTGACTAATTCAAAAGTAATAAGATGCTTTTAAGCTCTAATTGAAAGAAGGTGAGCAAAACCAATTTCACCAAATACGGCGCAAATTTCCCCGTAATTAAAGCGTTTTTACCAAATTAATTGATTATCATTGAATAGGGATTTACTAAAAACTTTCCTTAAAACCCTTCCTAGGGTTTCAAACCCCAGGAAGGGTTAAGTTTAAAAACTTTTTACATAGCACACTTTTTAGCAGTATGTACCTTATTTTCGATACGGAGACCACGGGTTTACCCAAAAACTACAATGCACCCATTACCGACCTAGACAATTGGCCACGTTTGGTTCAATTAGCGTGGCAACTACACGACAATACGGGTAAGTTACTCAGCGCCAAAAACTACATTGTAAAGCCAGAAGGTTTCACTATTCCCTTTAATGCTGAGAAAGTACACGGCATTTCTACCGATATGGCCTTGGAGCAGGGGTATCCGCTCAAAAAGGTAATGGCAGAATTTGCCGAAGATGTAAAAACTGCCCAAGCGCTCATTGGGCATAATGTAGAATTCGATATCAATATCACTGGGGCAGAGTTCATCCGTAGCGAAGTGCCCAGCCAACTCATGGAAACCGACACCATAGACACCAAAAATGAGTCGGTAGATTTTTGTGCCCTACCTGGTGGCAAAGGCGGTAGGTACAAGTGGCCCACACTTACAGAATTACATCAAAAACTCTTCGGTAAAGGCTTTGACGATGCGCATGATGCCGCTTACGACGTAGATGCCACAGCTCGATGCTTTTTCGGTTTAATAGAGCAAAGAGTCATCAAACCTTATGATGATACTACATTAGAAAGCATCACCTACGAAGCACCCAAGTTAGATGATGCCAACTTTGCAAAAGCTAAAGAGGAACCAAAGCCCGAAGACATTTTGACCGACCTTAAAAAAACGGTCAAAAAAGAAGACATCATCCCATTTTCGCATCTGCATGTACATTCAGAATTTTCTATTCTACAAAGTACCGCTTCTGTAAAAAAGCTTCTGACAAGGGCAAGAGAACTGAACATGCGCGCCATCGCCTTTACCGATATGGGCAACCTGCATGGGGCTTTTAATGCCGTAGCAGGCCAAGGAGATGACCTTAAGGTAATCATTGGCAGCGAACTCTACGTAGCAGAAGAAAGACTAAAAAAGCAATTTACCAAAGACAATCCTGACAAGCGTTTTCAGCAAGTACTGTTGGCTAAAAACCAAAAGGGATATCAAAATTTATCTAAGCTTAGTTCTATTGGGTACATAGAGGGCTTTTATTTTGGTGTGCCTAGGGTCGATAAGGATTTGATTGTAAAATACAAGGAGGATCTTATTGCAACCACAGGCAATTTATACGGTGAAATACCTCATTTGATCTTGAATGTGGGCGAGCACCAAGCCGAAGAAGCTTTTGTATGGTGGCACGAACAATTTGGTGATGATTTTTATGTGGAACTCATGCGCCACGGCTTACCCGAAGAAGAAAGGGTCAACAAGATATTACTGCAATTCGCCAAAAAGTACGGCGTAAAGCCCATTGCCTCCAACGATGTATATTATCTACACGAAAAAGATGCTACCGCACATGAGGTACTTTGGTGTGTAAAAGAAGGCAAAACCATGAGTATGGAAACAGGGCTTGGTCGCCGTTATCGTTTCGCCTTGCCTAATCATGAATATTACTTTAAGGATCAGGCAGCCATGAACGCGCTCTTTACCGATATTCCAGAAGCACTGGAAAACGTGAATGAAATTATAGACAAATGCGAGCCGCTCAAACTTGAAAGAGATATTTTGCTCCCCGCCTTTCCCATGCCAGCTGAATTTGCTAATCAGGACGATTACTTAAGGCATCTTACCTTAGAAGGCGCCAAGCCACGTTATGGCGACCCCATCCCTGCCGAAGTAATGGAAAGGATAGATTTAGAATTGGGAATTATCAAGAACATGGGTTTTCCTGGCTACTTTTTGATTGTACAAGATTTTATCGCTGCAGCCCGAGAAATGGGGGTATTTGTAGGGCCAGGCCGGGGTTCTGCAGCAGGTTCAGTAGTAGCCTACTGCGTGGGCATCACTAATATAGATCCTATTAAGTACAACCTACTTTTCGAACGTTTCCTCAATCCTGAAAGGGTTTCTATGCCCGATATAGATATCGATTTTGATGACCGCGGCAGGCAAGACGTGATTGATTGGGTGGTGGAAAAATACGGAAAAAACCAAGTTGCCCAAATCATTACTTACGGTACTATGGCCGCCAAAATGTCTATTAAAGACGTAGCTCGAGCCACAGAGTTACCGCTCTCCGATGCCAACAGATTGGCCAACATGGTACCAAGTAACCCTGGTACTACGCTAGACAAAGCCTTTGGCGAGGTAAGCGAATTGGCGCACATCAAAGAAAACAGTAAGGAAGCAGAAGGCGAAGTGATGCGTTTGGCCTACACAGTAGAAGGTTCGGTAAGGAATACGGGTATCCATGCTGCAGGTGTGATCATCGCACCAGACGATTTATTAGAATACATTCCCGTTTGTACCTCCAAAGATGCAGACTTGCTGGTTACCCAATTCGATGGCAAAGTAGTAGAGTCGGCAGGTATGCTAAAGATGGATTTCTTAGGTTTAAAAACCCTGACCATCATTAAAGATGCTTTGGCCCTCATCAAAAAAAACCATCAAAAAGAAATTGATATTGATGCCATTTCGCTCGAAGATGACAAAACTTTTGAGCTTTACCAAAGAGGCGATACGGTAGGTACTTTCCAGTTTGAGTCTGCAGGTATGCAGAAGTATTTGAAAGAACTCAAACCTACCAATATAGAAGATTTGATAGCCATGAATGCCCTTTATCGTCCTGGGCCGATGCAGTTTATCCCGAACTTCATCAACCGTAAACACGGTAAGGAAGAAATAGAATATCCGCATCCATTGCTTGAGCCAATTCTAAATTACTCCAACGGTATTATGGTGTACCAAGAGCAAATCATGCAGACCGCACAGATTTTGGCGGGTTACTCACTCGGCGGTGCAGATTTGCTGAGGCGTGCCATGGGTAAAAAGAAAATGGCCGAAATGGAGAAGCAAAAGGTCATTTTTGTAAAAGGCGCTAAGGAAAAGAACAATATAGATGAAAAGAAAGCCGAAGAAATTTTCTCCATTATGGAGAAGTTTGCCTCATATGGTTTTAACCGATCCCACTCTGCAGCCTACTCGGTGGTGGCCTATCAAACAGGTTATTTAAAAGCCAATTTTCCAGGAGAGTATATGGCTGCGGTGCTTAGCAACTGGATGGGTTCTATCGACAAAATCAAGATTTTTATTGAAGAGTCTAAGCGCATTGGCGTAGAAGTGCTCGGCCCCGATGTAAATGAAAGTTCGCACAATTTTGACGTAAACCAAGAAGGAGCCATCCGTTTTGGATTGGCCGCAGTAAAAGGTGCGGGTGACGCTGCCGTTGAGGCCATTATTGCCGAGAGGGAAGAAAACGGCCCATTTAAAAATATATGGGATTTTGTGGAAAGAGTGGACTTGCGTAAAGTGAACAAAAAGACCATGGAAAGCCTGGCTTATGCAGGTGCTTTCGATAATTTGGGCGAATACCACCGTGCACAGTTTTTCTTTATTGGAGAAGGCGAAACGAGTTCTGGAATTGAGAAACTCATCAAATTTGGAGCTGCAAGCCAGGCAGAAAAGAAATCGGCACAAATGTCTTTATTTGGTGGAGCAGGCGGCATGCAAA
>CAKZMZ010000131.1 GCA_937129345.1 uncultured Thalassovita sp.
AAAGGTTATGTTTTGCCCATGGATACCGAAGATGGTTCCATCATCATCTCAGCCCTGCCTTATGCTTCTTGCTTCTTTTGTGGTGGCGCCGGAATAGAAACCGTAATGGCTGTTTTTTTAGAAGACCAACGCAAGTTCGAACTAGATGAACAAGTCACATTTAGAGGCAATTTACAATTAAACGATGGAGAAACCGGCCTAATTTATAATTTAAAAGAAGCCGAAGAGATTGTAGAAGAATAATCATGATTGAAATAAAAAGTCTTTCAGCCACTTACGACAATAAGAAATACCTTAACTTCCCGGATTGGCAACTTACCCAAGGTGACTTTTGTCTAATGCTGGGGCCATCTGGCAGCGGCAAATCTACCCTTTTGCACATACTCTCGGGCATAATGCAGCCCAACAAAGGCCATGTTACCATTGCTGAAACGGACATCTTTAAACTGTCTCAGGTAAAACGCGATAAATTTAGAGGCAAAAATATAGGATTGATTTTTCAGAAGCCTCATCTCATAGATTCGCTTAGCGTAAGAGACAATATGTTTATGGCGCAATATTTTGCCGGGGAAAAAACCGATTTAAGCAGAGTAAAAACGGTGTTAGCCGAGGTAAATATTGCAGACAAGTTAAACTCTAAAACCTATGAGCTAAGCCAAGGCGAAGCACAGAGAGTGAGTATTGCAAGGGCCATGCTCAACAAACCCAAAGTAATTTTGGCAGATGAACCTACCTCTAGCCTAGACGATGACAACTGCGAAGCAGTTTATCAAATTTTAGCGGAACAAGCCAAGAAAAACGGAGCTTCCTTATTGATTTCTACCCATGACCAAAGACTCAAGAACCACATTCCTAACCATCTAACTTTATAAAATAAATGAAAATAGCTGCCGTAGTTTTCGACATGGACGGACTCTTGATAGACTCTGAACCCATTTGGCGCAGTGCTGAGATACGGTCCTTTGGCAAGGTGGGCTTACATCTTACCCCTGAGATTTGCAAACAAACCATGGGTTTGCGTATTGATGAAGTTGTAGAGCATTGGTATGCCAAACACCCTTGGGAGGGAGAGGGAGCTTCTAAAGAAGAGGTTTACCAAGATATTTTGGAGGAGTTTATCAAAGACTTAGCTGATGCCGAAGCCATGCTGGGTGTAAAAGAAGTTTTGGAGTTTTTTAAAAATAAAAGCCTACCCATTGGTTTAGCATCTTCATCACCCATGATACTAATTGAAAACATTGTTAAAAAGCTCGGTATTAAAGAATACTTTTCCGTTTTGCGAAGTGCAGAAGACGAGCCTTTGGGCAAGCCCCACCCCGCAGTATATATCAAAGCCGCACAAGACTTAGGCGTTGCCCCAGGCCAATGCATCGCTTTTGAAGATTCTTTTACGGGCATGATCTCTGCCCTTGCCGCCCGCATGAAAACCATTGTCGTACCCGAAGAAGAAAACTACGATTTACCTAAATTCAGCGCTGCCCATGTTAAACTCAAATCTTTACTTGAGTTTAATGACTCCATTTTTGAAAAACTTTCAAGCTGATCTTGAGGCTTTTAAATAGTCAAACTTATAAAGTGTATGTCTATTTAAGCCTTTCGATGCTATATTTCAAAATAAAACCTTGTAGGTTTAGTAAATGTATAGCTAGAATTAATAGCTAACTATCTAACTTTTTGATACCCCTATCACTTTTAAAAATGAAACTATATCAAATAACAACCTGCCTTAAGCTCATCTTTCTATCGCTGATTTTTTTCGCTTGCCAAAAACAAGAATCAGCAGACATCATCATTATAAATGGTCAAGTTTACGACGGTAGCGGTTCAGAAGCTCAAAAGACCAACATTGCTATTAGAGCCGATCAAATCATAAAAATTGGAAATACCGATAACTACAAGGCGGCTAAAGTTATAGATGCCCAAGGCATGGCAGTAGCCCCAGGTTTTATAGATTTACACACCCACCTAGACCCTATAGAAAAATTGCCGAGCTGCGAAAGCCATATCAGACAAGGCGTAACCACCGCATTGGGCGCACCCGATGGTAGAGGTTATTGGCCTTTTAAAGCGTATCTAGACAAATTGGATAGCATCGGTGTAGGCATGAACGTAGGTTATCTGTATGGCCACAATAGAATTAGAAGAAACATTATGGGGCTAGAGAACAGAAAACCAACCTCAGATGAATTGGAAGCAATGAAAGCGCAAATGGCTACTGCCATGCAAGAAGGCGCTTTTGGAATTTCAACTGGATTAAAATACCTGCCCGGTACTTTTTCTGAGGTTGAAGAAGTAATAGAAATCTCTAAAGTGGCCGCTCAGTATGGAGGGATTTATACTTCACACTTAAGAGAAGAGGGCCTGGGTTTGATAAAAGGCGTCGCAGAAGCCATTGATATAAGTCGGGAAGCGGATATGTTAGTGATTTTAACCCACCACAAAGTAGTGGGTAAACCTATGTGGGGCAAAAGCAAGCAAACCTTAGCCATGGTAGACTCTGCCAGAAAAGCCGGTTTAAATGTAATGATAGACCAATATCCTTATGATGCTAGCTACACGGGCATTTCCATTCTGATACCAAGTTGGGCAAGGGCCGGCGGCCAAGATGAGTTTAAGCAAAGACTTGAAAACCCCGCGCTTAGGGACAGCATTAAAAATGGTATCATCTTCAACATTAAAAATGACCGAGGAGGTGATGATTTAGACAGAGTACAGTTTGCTCGAGTAAGTTGGATGCCTGAACTAGAGGGAAAAACATTAAAATATTGGGCTGAGCAAAAAGGAATGGAGCCTAGCATAGAAAATGGTGCTGAATTAGTTATAGAAGCTCAAGTTAATGGAGGTGCCTCTTGTATTTTCCACGCTATGGAAGAAGAGGATGTAGTCAGAATCATGCAGCATCCTCAAACCATGATAGCCTCAGATGGCCGCTTGGTTGCGCCGGGCATGGGCCATCCTCACCCACGTTGGTATGGTACTTTCCCAAGAGTATTGGGGCATTTTGCTAGAGAAAAAGGCGTACTTACCCTGGCAGAGGCCATTAGAAAAATGACGAGTCTCCCCGCCTCTGCCTTAAAACTGAAAGACCGCGGTCTTTTAAAAGAAGGCTACATAGCAGATATGGTTATTTTTAATCCAGAAACTGTTATTGATAAAGCTACTTTTGAAGCACCTCATCAATATCCTGAAGGTATAGATTATGTAATGATAAATGGAAAAATGGCAGTTGAAAAAGGAGAGTTTAAGGACGTACGTTCAGGTGT
>CAKZMZ010000132.1 GCA_937129345.1 uncultured Thalassovita sp.
TTTTTCGGTCACCCAAAATTTATAATCTGGAATTGAATTATTAGGATGAAAATTGAAAACGAAAACCAACTTACCTTTTTTAAAGATGATAGTCTTATTTAGATCATCCATATTGAGCTGTTGCAATTCTTCTGTTTCTAACAGTGAATATTTCTTTGTGAGCTTGATCATTTCACGATCAAAATCGTTGAGGTACTTATATTTCAGGTTTTCGTTGTCTACCAAAGACCACTGCCTTCTAGCGTATTTATAACTCCAACCATTTCCTTCTCTCGGAAAATCAATCCATTCAGGATGTCCAAATTCGTTACCAATAAAATTAAGATAGCCGTCGCCGCCTAATGCTAGGGTAAAAATCCTAAGCAATTTGTGCAATGCAATACCCCTATCGATAATGATATTCTCATCTCCCACTTGCATGTGCCAATACATCTCTTTATCCATGAGCCAAAATGCCAAGGTTTTGTCGCCTACCAAAGCTTGATCGTGCGATTCAGCATAGGCTATCGCTTTTTCTTTCCAGCGCCTGTTTACCATGGTGCTGTACATCTCATTAATGTTCCAGTTCTCATCTTGTTCGTGTTTGAGCAGTTTGATCCAGTAGTCTGGTAAGCCCATGGCCAATCTGTAGTCAAAACCGATTCCGCCTTCTTCTACTTTTCTGCATAAACCTGGCATACCGCTCACATCTTCTGCAATACTTATTACATCAGGCTTGATTTCTTTAGCCACTGTGTTGGCCATTTGTAAATAAGCAACGGCCTCTTTGTCAACATCTCCTTTAAAATATTTATCGTAATGATCAAATGCTGAATGCCCGTGGTGGTGATACATCATAGAAGTTACGCCATCAAACCTAAAACCATCAAAGTGGTATTCTTCTAGCCAATAGCTTATATTGGATAGCAAAAATTGCATTACTTCCCACTTACCGTAATTGAAAAGTTTAGAGTCCCACGCTGAGTGGTGGCCCCTGCTCCCCGCATGAAAATACTGGTAATCTGTACCATCAAACTCGTTTAGCCCTTCGTTGAGGTTTTTTACCGAGTGCGAGTGTACAATGTCCATAATTACGGCAATTCCTGCTTTATGTGCCTTGTTGATCAGGTATTTTAAATCTTCTGGTGTACCAAACCTAGATGAGGCCGCAAAGAAATTAGATACATGGTAGCCAAAAGAACCATAATACGGGTGTTCTTGCACCGCCATTAGTTGTATGGCATTGTATCCAAGTTTTTTGATTCTGGGTAGTACATTATCGGCAAATTCTCTGTAAGTACCTAGCCCCTCTCGCTCTTGAGCCATACCCACATGCGATTCATAAATTATGGGAGCGCTAATATCCGATGTTGAAAATTTCTGGTCTGTCCAGTTAAAAGTTTTCTCGGGCATCCAAATCTGACCAGCAAAATCGTGCGTTTGCTCGTTTTGAACTACTCTGTTAATGTAAGCTGGAATTTTATCAAAAGCACCTTTTTCGGTAGCTACTAGTACTTTTACTAAGCTGCCATGTGTAAGGGACTTGCTATAGGTTTTATCATCTAAGAATATTTCCCAAACGCCATTGCCAATTTTTTCTAAAGGATGCGAGGTGCGGTTCCACATATTAAAATCGCCAATCAAGTAGAGAGAATATGCCATTGGCGCCCATTCTCTGTAATACCATCCCTTCTTCTTTTTGTCGTAATTAAAACCAAAGTACTTATGGGCGTTGGCAAATTCTCTTAAGCTGCCAAAATGCTCTTCTAGTTTCAGTTTTAATCCATTAAAGGTTTCTATGCGTTCATTAATATCGTTTGTGTATGGCTCTAACCAAGGATCGTCTTTTACTATTTGTGGTATTTCTTTTTCTTTTTCCATAAAAAATTTATCATGAAAGATTTATATGCAGTAATTCAGAATTTATTAGCTGAAAAAAATTATGTACGGTTAATTTTGTGCGGTTTATAATTTAGATCCTTACATGGTTAAGATAAAAATAGGAAAGATGAAAGGATTTACTCTAAATTTCCTGTTTTAATTACCTTTTGCCTTAAGGTTTATGACTATTTCTTAATAATCTCTACAGGAAAGGTATTTTCCGCACCGATTTCTACAGAAGAATTTCCATAAATCTTGATGTCTGCCTTTATAAAATCAGACTCGTCTGCCAAAAATATGTTGTCCACATATTTTTGTGGGTTTCTATCAATTAGTGGAAAAGAAGTGCTTTGAATCTGAATCATTACTCTGTGCCCTTTCTTAAAAGTATGCAAAATATCTTGTAAAGGTATGTTTACTTCAGTGATGGTGCCCGGCTCAAATGGTTCTGGGTTTTCATAGCTGTTCCTAAACCGACCCCTGAACATTTCGCTGCGTACCATTTGTTGGTAGCCTCCCATTTTAATATGTTTCGGGTTGTGCGCATACTCAGGGTGGTCTGGCGGATAAACATCAATCAATTTTACAATAAAGTCGCCAGCTGTACCTGTAGTGGCAATTTTGAGCCTAGCCATTATCTCTCCTGCCAAAACCATATCTTCTGTAAGTACGTCGGAAACTAAAGTAACCACATCCGGACGGCGAGAGGCAAAGCGTTGGTCATCTGCCATGTATTTGCGTGGAGTAAATACTGTTTTTATATCTTCTGAATAGGGCACTGGTTTGGCAGGGTCGCTTGTGTACTCAAAATAATGATTTTGCGATTTGGGCTGTTCATTAAAGAGTATCTTGCCTTCTTCAGTAAAAAATAGAGTTACTGGCGGAATGTCTTTCGGTGGCCATGCTTCAAATTTTTTCCATTCTTTTATACCGGTGTCAAACATGTATGCCTCGGGCAGGGGCAAAGCATTATTCCCATTAGTTCTACCTTTTAAAAAGTAGGTAAAAAAATCAAACTCAATCTCTCTTTGGTAAAAGGTAGAAATACTATCTCCAAAGTACACATTACTTACCGCCTGAAAGCCCCTTTCCCTAGCCCAATCGCCATGGCTCCAAGGCCCCATAACAATGGTGTTGTACGCCTCGGGGCAATTTTTTTCTACAGTTTTGTAAATATTGAGCGGCCCGTACAAATCCTCAGCATCGAACCAGCCGCCCACTGTCATTACTGCATGATCTATACCTTTTAAGTGCGGCAGTATGCTTCTTTTTTGCCAAAACGCATCATAGTTGGGATGTTCTTTTAGCTGCTGCCAAAAAAAGTTATCTTCTCCGTAATATTTATCGGCGTTTTTTAGAGGGCCCATGTTCATGTAAAACTCGTAACCGTCTTTGGTTTCGGGCCGCACCATATTATACCAAGACTGGGTGGTAAGCGTATCTTTCTGATAGCCAAATACCGAAGTTGCCAACCAATAACTTTGTAAATAAGCACCGTGATGATGAAAATCATCAAAGAAAAAATCAGAAATGGGCGCCTGAGGAGAAGAAGCCACCAAAGCTGGGTGCGCCTCCACAGCACCTGCAATGGTGTAAAAACCCGGATAAGAAATGCCCCACATTCCTACTCTTCCATTGTGGTTGCCCATGTTTATTAATAGCCAATCTATAGTATCATAGGTATCTGAGCTTTCGTCTATGTCGGTTATCTTTTTCTTTTTTGAAATATGCGGGCGCATATTGTCATATTTCCCCTCAGACATGTACCTGCCTCTTACATCTTGATAAACAAAAATATATTTGTCGCGCATTAAAAAACGAGATGGACCCAAACTCTTGGGTAACTGCCCCTCTTCGTATGGCCTTATGGAATAGGGCGTACGCTTCATGAGTATGGGGTATTTTTCAGATTTATCTTTGGGGCTGTATACTATGGTATAGAGTTTAACGCCATCCCTCATAGGGATATGAAAAGCCTGTTTTTCATAGTTGTTAGCAATAAAAACAGAATCTGCATTGAGTTGGTCTTGCGCTAACTGCCCTTGTATTTGTGTAGCTTCATCGGGCAAGTTACTTAGATTGATGGCGGCTACGCTAATTATAAAAGCAAGCGGCAGCAGTAATAAAAAGTATAAAGGTTTACGAGAGGTATTGGATTTCATGGCGTAAAAATAATATTAGAGCAAAAGGCTAGTAATATTACTAATCTGCATTAAAAAAGTACAAAAAAAAGTGCTTTTTTTCAAAAGAAAATTGTTACGGAAGGTAGGTTATTGCACGTCGTGCAGTTCAAAAACTATGCGATAGGGATATTTTTATAAAGCACAGTTAGAGAACTCAAAAGCAAAAAATTGTAAATGAACTTAAGCGTAATAAGCTTGGAGCTTTGTGGACTAGCGTTGTCTTTTAAAGGATAAAGAACTCCTAGAAGAAAGAAAAATCAATGAACTTTAGGGCTAGGGTAAATTAGTAGATATCAGTTCTTTTGCGTTTTTTTTGCCGAATTCAATTCATTGTAAAAAAGCTCCACTTCACCCTCTTTTATGGCGTTGTCAAACGCATTTACTAAATCATCAAATTCGTTCTTCTGCTCTATTTTATGATCAGCATTTAATTTGTTGAACGCGCTTTCCTCGTTTTTAGAAAAGTTGCCATTTACGAAAATTGTTATCCCTGCAAAAATTATTATAGCCCTAAATATTTTCATCCGTTTGGAGTTGATGAAGAATTGATTTAAAGTAAAAGTAATGCTTACAATATTGTATTTTTAAATTATTCTTTTAAGTTGGTCAAATATTAGATTAAGCTTGTAGCAAACGGGATAAATAATTTTCTACAAATTCTCGTACACAACCGGCTCCTCCTTTTTGCTTAAGAACGACTTTCGCCTCGCTTTTAATCCTCTCCACAGCATCTGCGGGACAGGCCGAAAG
>CAKZMZ010000133.1 GCA_937129345.1 uncultured Thalassovita sp.
TTCCAAAACCTTTTTAATTTTTATATTTGTCTATAACCCTCTTGTATTTACAAGTGATTACAAAGATTTATCCTTACTAAAATAATTGAAGATGAAATTAAAACTACGTTTGCAACTTTCTACCATGATGTTTCTCGAATACTTTGTTTGGGGCGCTTGGTATGTGACTATGGGCACTTACTTAAGCCAAACCTTACAATTTTCTGGTGTGGAAGTAGGCTTGGCCTATGGAGCCGTATCCATCGCGGCCATGGTCTCACCGGTTTTTGTCGGTATGGTTGCCGACCGTTTTTTTCCTACAGAAAGGATCTTGGCCTTCCTGCACTTAATGGGCGCCGTGGTATTTTTGCTCATGGCTAGTTCTACTGAGTTTACAGGATTTTACGCACTATTTCAATTATATGCCATCTGCTTTATGCCTACAGTAGCCCTGACCAACTCCATCTCTTTTAGGAACATGAGTGATCCAGACACCAATTTTCCCGGCATTCGTGTATTGGGTACCATAGGTTTTATCGTGGCCGTAAACGTAGTGAGTTTTTCTGGTTGGGAGGCCAGCGAGAACATGTTTTATTTAAGTGCGGCCTGTTCGGTGGTATTAGGTATTTATTCTTTTGCCTTGCCGCATACTCCGCCTAAAGACAAAGGCGAAAAAGTGACCATTAGCGATGTATTGGGACTCAAATCTCTAAGCCTGTTAAAGGAGCGTTCGTTCTTGGTGTTCTTTATCGCATCTATTCTCATCTGTATTCCCTTGTCTTTTTACTATGCTTGGGCCAACCCTTTTTTAAATGAATTGGGCATGGAAAACGCAGGTTCTAAAATGACATTGGGACAGGCATCGGAAACCATCTTTTTAATTGTAATGCCCTTTTTCTTTAGAAGACTGGGAGTTAAAAAGATGCTGGTCGTAGCCATGTTCTCTTGGGCACTTAGGTATGTGCTGTTCGCTTATGGCGATTTAGGACCAACCGTTTGGATGCTTTATGTGGGCATTATCCTACACGGTATCTGCTACGATTTCTTCTTTGTAACCGGACAAATTTATGTGGACAACAAAGCTGGAGAAAAAATTAAAGCTGCTGCTCAGGGGCTTATCACTTTTGCCACTTATGGTGTGGGCATGTTCATCGGTTCTTATATTTCTGGAGAGGTGGTAGATTGGTATACCAGTACGCAGTCTGCCGACGAAATTACTAGAAATTGGGAAAGCATTTGGATGATACCCGCTGCGCTCTCTGCCGCTGTGCTAGTTCTATTCACGATCTTCTTTAATGAAAAGAAAAAAGTACAAATGCCCGAAGAAGTGAGTGCTTGATACTGGTTGGTTATTGGATATTAGAATTTAGTATTTAGACAACTTAAATAAAAAAGCAGCCCAAACTAAAGTAAATGGGCTGCTTTTTTATTTTTATCTAAAAACTAAAATACCAATCTAATTTCTATTTCTCTTTTCTGAACAAATAGCGGATTATAAAGATACCCGTATTGCTACCGCCACCAATTTCGCCGGGGGCGCTTGAGCCATAAACGCCTGACACTACATCGTACAACTCCCAACCTTCAGCATACATATTGCTCAATTTACCACTGATCTTTTGGTCGTTTTCTACGATATTCTTAAAGTTAATCCCGGTAATGCTAAAGAAGTTCTTGAGCTTTTCCTCGTCGAGCTTACCATTGGCATTGCTCGTAATCAGCCGAGAACGGCCAATACCTGCGGGAATCACCGACTCTACCGTAGTTACAATTTTAAATTCGTACTGCTTTTGTGGACCTTTAGCAGCAGAAAAACTAAATACAACGGCAACAACAGCCATTAAAAAAGTAAGAGCAGGGAAAATTTGCTTTTTCATGATAAAAAATAATGGTTTCAAAAAAATATTTGCTAATCTAATTTAAACGAGAAATACTTACGGTGGCTTTTATTTTGAAACGAAAATTTTGGAAGCTGTACACTTAATTTTACACAAAAGGTGGTTTTTGGGGGTAAAAGTTCTTTTTAATCCACCCTCGAGTTGTCGCACATACATTTGTCAAATTTTTCTGGCAAATCAGTAAAAAAAACTTTTATTGCTATATTAGTGGTACATTACTTTTATCTATTCTCCAACCAATTTTTAGCACAAATATGTAATAAGCTTGGGTAATTTATATCCAACGCACATTGGTTTACCTTTTAGTTTTTTTTAAGAAACATGAAAGACGAAAACAAATCATTAGTAAAGATTGACAAAGAGATTTTGGAGTTACTTACTGCAAAGTTTCAACAAAATAAACCAAAAAAAGTAAGAGAGGTCAACTTTGAAAAGTTGATGAAAAAAGTAAAAGTGCACAAATGGGTAAGTATTGGTAGTTTTTTTTTCTTGCACTTTTGGTATTTGCACTGCCCTTTGTTGCATATTATAAGACAGGAGATGCATTAGAGACTAATTTTATGCTACCTATCAGTTTTCTTGCCATCACCTTTAATGCTTTTGCGATAGATACTTGGAGAAGACGCATACAATAAGCCCTATTCTTAAAATCAATCAGGGATGAGTTGCAGCGCACTAAAGAGCTAAATGGATAAATATCACTAAAAATCAACTTTTAAAAATGGAGCACACACAAACCACCGAGAGCCCAATTGAAGAAAGAATTAGGATTATAGAGTCTTTTATGCCCAAGATAAAAAACATTGATAGAGCAATTAAACATCAAAGACTGAAAAGCTACTTGTATATATTAATTGTAGCCATTGCTACAGGCATCGTATCATATTCAGCCATTGCTGAGCTACTTGGTTTTGAACTTTCAAAATTTGAATGGGATGGGGTTAATAGTAGTTTTAAGCCTTTCATTTTTTTTACAATTACCTGGTTATTTCTATGTGAAAAAATTATTGAACCATCTGAAAATCATAAAAAATAAGAGGGAAAGCAAACCTCTTGATACTCTCAATG
>CAKZMZ010000134.1 GCA_937129345.1 uncultured Thalassovita sp.
AACAAGACGGACTCATAGCCAAATTCAATCCAACACTTACCAATCTAGAGTGGGGTACTTTACTCGGTGGTGGTGGCAATGATGCAGTATACAACATCAAACTAAATAGCAACAATGAAGTAATTGTCGTTGGAGGAACTTCCAGCTTAGATTTTCCAACAACGCTTGCAGTTTTAAAAGAAGAATTTTCTGGAGGTAGTGCAGATGGTTTTATATCGATTATCTCAAATGATGGTACACAGTTAATAGCCAGTACTTATTTAGGTACAGATGCCTACGATCAGGCCTATTTGCTCGATTTAGATGCCGCAGGAAACATAACGGTTTTTGGTCAAACTAGTGGAGATTATCCAATTTCGGTAAATGTGTATAACAACCCAAACAGTGGGCAATTTGTACATAAAATAGGCGGAGGCTTAAAAACAACGATTTTTTCTACTGTAGTTGGATCGGGTAGAGGCTCTCCAGACATTTGCCCCACAGCACTTTTGGTTAATGAGTGCTCAAACATATATCTTACCGGATGGGGCGGCAATGTCAATTCTGTAGATCCCAACTATGTAGGAGGCAATACTTTTAATATGCCTATTACAGAAGACGCTTTTCAAAACTCTACCGATGGTAATGATTTTTACTTGATGGTACTGTCTTCTGATGCAGATGAGTTATTGTATGCCACTTATTTTGGCGGTAATATGGGCACAGGAGAGCACGTAGATGGTGGTACAAGTAGGTTTGATAAAAAAGGGGTGGTTTACCAAGCAGTTTGTTCTTGTGGGCAAAGCAATTATCCTACAACACCAGGCGCATTTGATAGATTTAATAATTCAACTACAAATGGTACCAATACACGCTGTAACAATGCTGCCTTTAAATTTGATTTGGCCATCTTAAAAGCAGATTTTAAATATACGCCCAATCCAGCTTGTGTACCAGCTCCTGTTGTATTTGAAAATACCAGTAGAGGTGGTGTAGATTTTACATGGAAAATAAATGGTACTACTGTTTCTACTGCAGACACAAGTTTTGTTTACGAGTTTCCGGAACCGGGCGAATATTTTATAGAACTGACGGTGCTAGACCCTGCCACTTGTAAACTTATAGACACCTTACAAGATACCATACAAATTGGAGAGCAAAATTTTGCAGTAGGCGAGGGAGGTTTCATTTGTGGTGGAGAGGATTTTCAATTAGAGGCAAGCGGAGCAGAAGTCTATCGTTGGTCACCCCAAACGTATTTAAACAATCCGAATTTGCCCAACCCTGTTGCTACGCCACCTGAGACCACAACTTACACCGTAACCATGGTCAATGATTTTGGGTGTAGGGTAGATAGCTCAGTTACAATTACCGTTCAGCCAGAAGTTGTAGCAGATTTTAGGGTAAACCTAATTGAAACGTGTGATACGCTTCCTACCATAGAAATCATCAATAATTCTCAAAACGTACAAGAATACGCCTGGATATTGGGAGACGACCGAATTATTGAAGGCGAAGATCCCGGGATGATATATTACGATAGCCCAGGTAATTATCAAATAGTACTATTGGGCATCAATGGAGTATGTTCCGATGCTGATACCGTAAATGTGCAAGTAGATATCGTAGAATCTTCTTTGTTTTTTAGGGATATCCAAATTTCCCCTACTCAGGAAATATGTTTTGGTGAGTCTGTACAGTTAGAAGTAAGTGGCGGGATAGCGTATCAGTGGAGTCCGGTTAATGGCTTAGATAATGCTTTATCTGATAGGCCTATAGCGAATCCTACCGATAGCACGACCTATACGGTAAGGGTGCTTAATCGCAATGGTTGCTTTGTAGATACTACTGTTCAGGTAAATGTTTTTCCTGAAATAAAAGCCGATTTTGAAATAGTAGAAGATGATGAATGTGGCGAAAAACCTCTTATAAATTTCAAAAACCTATCAGAAGGAGCGGATGCCTATCTATGGAATTTTGGCAACGGAGAACAATCAACAGACATAGAGCCCAGTATGTATGCTTATCAAGATACGGGTAGGTATATTGTAACTCTATTTGCCACAAGAGGAGAATGTACAGAGAATTTTAGCAGACAGATTTTGATTGAACAAGTCGTGCCACCAAATGCATTTTCTCCTAATGCAGATAATGTTAATGAAAGATTTGTTTTGCCCAGTCAGAAAGAAGGTTGGCATTTAGAGGTATTTAATCGCTGGGGAGACTTGATTTACGAGAACGAAAACTATAAAGATCAATGGTCCGCAGAGGGGATTCCCGAAGGAGTTTACCATTACATTTTAATATCTCCACTTGGTACAGAGTGCAAGGGTTGGGTCAAGGTTTTTAAGTAACATCTTTAAATAATACAGTTATCAGATGTATTTCTTGGATTATTTTAATTATCTTCAATAAAATATAAAAAAAAGCGACTAAGTATAAATAATCTATACGATCGCTTTAGAGATTTTAATGGGTGAAGAAGAATCTTAATGCCTCTGTTTTTTGTGAAATGAAATTGCTATGCCTTTAAAGGTAGCTTATTTTAGCATAATTATTCATAACTCAAAAAAAATATATAGATATCCTTTTCAGGGAGGCGCTCCTTAGGGTTGTAGCAAAGCTTTCATTACCGATTTTTTATACTTAACCCTAAGGTTACAAAAACTTTAATTAATTCTGTATACCTTCTTAAATCAAAAAATAAATATGGCATCAGTCAAAACAAAACTAATATTGCATAGAGCATTAAAAAGTGAGATTTACAAATAAACAGTAGTGCCTATGAAAAAAATATTACTATTTGTATTCCTTAGTTTTTCTACAGGCTTTTTACAAAAAGCCCAAGCGCAAGTTAGCAATGATCGAAAGTTTGAGATGGATTTAGGTCTAGGTTTTCCCGATTTGCTGCATGTAGGTATGAAATATAAATTTACCAAGCTCAGTACCATTGGTATGAGTTACGGTACTGTTCTAATTGCTAATAATAGCAGAAGAACTTCTGCCGTCACGTTAGAACATGCGTATCACTTCGGTAAATACAATGAAAACAGCCGCCTACCTGTTTTTTACTTTACGCAAAAGGCAACCTACCTAAACGATATCAAAAAAGACGTTACCTCCAATATTTTTTATTTTACGCCTTCAGTGGGAAAATCTTTTTATGGAGGCGGGCCCTTTGGAGTAAATATAGATGCTGGAATTAACTTTAGGGTATATCAAACCCAGATAACAGATTTGGCAGCAGATGAGTTGGTTTTTGAGCAGTTCCCAGCTGTTTTTCCAGCAATTAGGTTTCAATTTTTCTTTAATATGTAGTGCATGGATCAAACGGCCGATGTTTATTTAAAGGCCTTAGCAAAAGAGATGGCTAAAAGAGCCAATACTGACTTGGCAATACAGCAAAGTAAGTACCTCAAAAGCCTTTTTCCATTTTTCGGACTTAAATCGCCTGAAAGAAAAGAAGTCATAAGGACCTTTGAAAATGCGCACGGTAAAGTGCCTTTAGATGAAATCGAAAGAGTTGCCAAGCTGGCATACCAATACAAAGAACGCGAAATGCACTATTTCGCCATGGAACTCATAGTAAAAAACAAGAAAAAGCTAGAGGCCAAAAACCTTAATTTGGTTGAGTGGCTTGTTACGCACAATGCTTGGTGGGATACAGTGGAATTATTGGCAGCACACGCAGTAGGGATGTTGAATCAGAAATTTACAGTACTTAGAAGTGATATAGATTCTTGGATTGAGCATGAAAATATGTGGCTAAGGCGTTCGGCCTTACTGCATCAACTCGGGTATAAAGAAAAAACAGATACTGATAAGTTATTTGCCTTTTGTCTAAACAGGGCACATGAAAAAGAATTCTTTATAAGAAAAGCAATTGGCTGGGCACTTCGAGAGTATTCAAAAATAAATCCGCAAGCAGTAGAGGAGTTTGTGCATACACATGCAAACCTATCGGGACTTAGTAAAAGAGAGGCTCTCAAGCACATTAATAAGAAGCGTTAGAATTATCTTGCCTTTTTTTCCTTTTTAGCAAATGCAATGATTAACCAAGGGTTCTCATATTTATAATTATCCATTTCGTAAAAGTGGGTAAATTTGGGTAAGAACATATTTTTGCGCTGATTACCAATTTGGATCACCAACTCGTCGCCTATCTTTTTTACTGTTAAATGTTCGCTGTCTAGCAAGGGCAGCTTAATTTTCACGAAATAGAATTGCCTGTTTTCTTCTATCTTGAAAGGCGATTCGTGGTAAAAAATCTCCGTAGGGTCTTTTTCATATGCTTTAGAGCCAATTTTATCTAAAAGCTTTAGGCCAAAAACTTCTTCTCCTTGGTGAGGCACTTTAAAAATGGGCAAGGGTTTAAAAGTATCCTCAATTTCTTTAAGATATTTCTTTTGCGCTTTCAGATACTTAGCAAAAGGCGTATCTTCTACCTCCATTTTTGGTAGTATCCGGTTAACAATAACCGCATCTACATTATAGCCATAGAGTTGTAAATAAGTGTAGGCTCTTTTGGCTTCTTGTATAACCATTCGCTCAGGGTTGGCCACGAGTCTGATAGAGCAAATCTCAGGTTTGCTAAATATTTGCTGTACTTTTTCGAGCTTATCAAACATGTTTTCGAGCTCTTCAAAACCATGATCAACGGGTGCGCCTGTTACATTTCTAATTACCGAACCCAGTGTTTTAATGGCTGTACGCTGAAAAGGGAAGGCCTTTGTTACCCACCACTTGGTTACTTGGGGCAAGGTTAGCAAAGTAAGGGTTTCTCCGGTAGGAGCGCTATCGATAATAATCAGATCATATTCGCCTTCGCTATAATATTTTTCTATCCATAAAAAGGCTGATGCTTCTTCCATGCCAGGTAGGGCCGAAAGTTCCTCGGCAAGAATGTTCTCCACGCCTTGCCACCTAAAAACCTGTAGCATTAAGTTGCGCATATTGCCCCAATATTTTTTCATGGAGTAGTATACATCCAATTCCTGACCGTAGAGATTCTCGGTTATGTAAGTGGGCTCCGCTCCGAGGGGTTTGTCTACAGCATCTGAAAGACTATGTGCAGGATCTGTAGAAATTACCAAGGTTTTATGGCCTTCTTTTGCCGCTTTTAGGGCAGTAGCTGCGGCTATGGTCGTTTTTCCTGTTCCCCCTTTTCCTGTAAATAGTATAATGCGCATAAGACCTTTCGGATATTTTTTTAAAAATTTTTGTACAGTTGCTTAACCACTAGTGGGAAGTATTTGTGTTCTAGTTGCTGTACTTTTTTGGCAACAGTTTCTGGGCTATCGCTAGGATCAAGATTGCAGGTTTTTTGTAAAATGGTTTTTCCGTGATCATACTCTTCGTCAACAAAATGGATAGTAATGCCTGTTTCCTTTTCTTGAGCCTCAACTACTGCTGTATGCACACGCATACCATACATGCCTTTACCTCCATATTTCGGTAAAAGTGCAGGATGTATGTTAATGATTTTATTGGGAAAAGCCTCTAATAGATTCTGGGGTACCAACCATAAAAAGCCGGCAAGCACCACGAGTTGTACACTATTTTCTGTCAAAAATCTCACGATTTTGCCAGAATTGTAGAACTCTTCTCTTGAGAAAGACATAGTAGTTGCGCCAAGTGCCTCGGTTTTTTCAAGTACGGCTGCATCTTTTTTATTGCTCAATACAAAGAAGTGTGTATCAATATTTTCTGTTTTAAAATGATTTATGATTTGTACGGCATTGCTGCCTGAGCCTGAGGCAAATATGGCAATATTAGGACTGTGGTTTCTCAAAGTGAATAAGTGTTGCTTGTCGCAATGTTACAAAAAAATCATTACTGTGGCTCCACTCAGCATAATCAACTTACAAAACATGCTTAAAAAATGATAGGCCCTTTTGGTATCGGCATAGTAAATTTTATGGATAAAAAATAAAGTAGGAAAGAACATCATGATGCTGTACCATTTCATAGTAGTATTATCGGTGTAAAAAGCATATCCTACAATGGTGAGTATCAGTAAGCTCAAAAAAAAGTAAATGACTATTTTCGTTTTTCTTATACCGAACACAATCGGCAATGTTTTACACCCAAATCTCAAATCGCCCTTGATGTCTTCCATATCTTTAATGATCTCTCTTATTACTGAGATAAGCATGGCAAAAATGGCGAATATATAAATATGTGGGTTAAAAAGTCCAAAATAAATATCTACCGAAATGATGGAGAGCGCCGTTAGGGCAGCAATACTAAAATTGCCCAAAAACGGAATCCTCTTAAGCCTATTAGAGTAAAGCCATAGCCAGATTGCAGCCAACATATTGATTAAAAAAATGTATTTAGAAAGGTATAAACCGATAGCAATGCCAGCAAGGTTTAAGATTGTATGCGCTGCCATAGCTACTCTTCTTCTAAATATTTTACCTATAATTACGCGTTCGGGTTTGTTTACGGTATCAATCTTAATATCGTAATAATCATTGATGATATAGCCAGCCGAAGCAATGAGTAAATTGGACAGTACCAATAAGGAAAAACGGGGGTCTAATATGGCACTTTTCCAGAGATGTTCTGGGCCTACCAAGAAAATACGAGTAAGGTATTGTGTAAGCGCTAAAATTATTAGATTGGGTGTTCTCACCAGCCTTAGCAAGCCCGCAATTGAGCGCAAGTAAAAGTGTTGATTTGTATCAATGCTTAGCAGCTTTGGCATAAAATAGCTTTTAATCTTACATCATAAAGAAAAGGAAAGGTTTTAGGAAAGTTCCTTTTTTTATATTATGCAAAATAAAGAAATATTTTATGATGCCGACTTAACCGTTGCTTTTTGAAGCCAGTTGTTGCCCTTTTGTAAGCAATTGAAAACGGCCACTTCAAAAAGATTGGCGTAATAGGAGCAAAAAGCCTGTTTCATTAACTTGTCGTAAGCATTTTCAGAAAAAATGAAAGCATGCTTTGTTATACCACGGCTGCCAATCATTGGAAAAAATTCTTGGTTTAGAAATTCAATAGTACTCTGCTCGAACCCTCTACATTTTGTATAATCGGTTAAAAAAGCAGATGCCCTCACTTTTTCTTGTAGTTCTAAAATGTGCTTTACTGCTTTTTTCACTTCTGAAAGGTTTGCCTTGCATTGCCATTGTACATAGATGGTATTTTTTGCCTCAATAAAATTGATATAGCAATAGGTTTCTGAGAGCTGGTTTTTTAATAGCAACATAACTTTTTTGTTTACTGTCCTACATATTTTTAACTGTATGCTATTTCAATTTAAAAACAACAGGTAATTATAAATAGCTCAGTAGTGAAGGAACCATGTAAGAAAACAGGTAATCTTTTAAATTTTACTCTCTTAATCCAGATAAACTGCTTTTCTTTTACCACGCCCAATGTCTAACAAAAGTGAAGCATAAAAATAAATACAGAGCAAATATCTTAAGGCAGTTTTCGTGCTTATGGTATACATCTATTTTTTTAGCTTATGCAAACAGTAAAATTGCGCGGAGTTTGTATCACTTTTTCCAGAAGAAAAGTCTTTGCGCACATTGCTTTCCTTGCTTTTTTTCTGCTTGTTTTTCTTGTGCTTACTCCCATAGATCATTTGGATTTTTATACGCATAACAAACAACTCTTACAGTTTTACGAATCAGGCTATTGGCGCCCGAATTTTTTGTATTATCTAATAGTGGCCATGGCAAGTGGATTTTCTCAAAACATGCATTTACTAAGTATTGTAGCTGCTTTTATTATGGCATCTTCTGTATATGCTAAATGGAACATTACCAAACAGATAAGCCATTTATTTTTTGGAGACCAATACTTTAGGCATTTACCATTTGCCATGCTTTTTGTGTTTAGTTTGCCTGCTGCCTACAACAATTGGTATTTTGGTCAGATATCTCCTAACCAATGGCACAATAGTACTACCATTTTATTAATGCCCTTTGCACTACTCTTATATTTTCATGCCTACAACTATATTTTTGAGCAAAACCAAAAAAGCCAATGTAATGTGCTGTACTTATCTATTTTAAATGTATTGATCAAGCCTAGTTTCCTTTTTTGTTTAATGCCTGTTATGGTATTTTGGGTGCTTTACAAAGGCTTTTCTAATAAGTGGATAAAAAAAATGTGGGTATTTTTTCCTGCTCTTCTAATATTATCAGCGCAGTATCTAATTCTTTATTTGCCTGCTTTTAAAAGTGCGGCTGTACTTAGTGGTGATGAGGGCGGCGTTTCATTTTCCTTTTTGCATGTTTGGCAGCATTATTCAGATAATATTTTGCTGTCTTTTTTACTATCTGTCGCATTCCCTTTTACAGCGGTACTTTTTTATGGTAAAGTTCTGTTTAGTAGTAGGTTATTTTTATTTACTTTGGCCTTGTTCGTAGTAGGTATTTTGATTTTTGCCTGTTTAACAGAGACGGGCAGTAGGCAATTTCACTGTAATTTTATCTGGCAGGCCATAGTTGCCAACTATTTGCTTTATTGGGTAAGCGCACAATTGTTTTTAAGACATACGCTAAAAACCAAAAATGCAAATAAGATGAATTTTTGGAATATTGCTCGCTTTTATGCCAAAAGTAAAAATTATAGCGCATTGGCTGTTTATATAATGTTTCTCTTACAGTGCCTAGGGGGTGTTTACTATTTGCTTAGAATGGTTTTACGAAATGGTTCTTACGCATAAAAAAAGACTCTTCAAAATCTGAAGAGCCTTTAGGTGTCTAAATATAAATCAATTACAACATGGTTGTTGGTTCACTATAATCGGTAATGGGCGCAGAGGTTTGTTTAATGGCATTAAATCCACCTTTAATGTTCACAACATCATCAAACCCACGGGCTTTTAGTATAGAAGCAGCAATGACCGAACGGTATCCGCCTGCGCAATGCAAGTAATAAGTGTTATTCCTATCTACTTGATCCATATTTTGATTGATAAAATCTAGCGGAAAGTTTTGCGCGTTTTTTACGTGCTCGGCATTGAACTCACTTTCTTTTCTAACGTCAAGCACTTTTATATCATCTTTCTGTTCGAGCAAGACAGCCAATTCCTCAGCAGATACTTCATCTAATGTATCTATCTCTTTACCTGCCTTTTGCCAAGCCTCTATGCCGCCTTTTAAAAAGCCGAGTGCATTGTCATAGCCTACTCTCGCCAATCTAATCACCACTTCTTCCTCTCGGCCGGGATCGGCCACAAATAAAATGGGCTGTTGCAAGTCTGTAATGAGTGCGCCTACCCAAGGGGCAAAATTATCGTCTATTCCTATAAAAATAGAGTTAGGTATAAAACCTTTAGGAAACTCCTTATTGCTTCTGGTATCAATAATGAGTGCATTGTGCTCATTGGCTGTAGCTTCAAAGTCCTCTACGTTTAAAGGAGTAAGGCCTTGATTTACCACCTTATCTACAGATTCGTAACCTGTTTTATTGATTACCGCATTTTTTGGGAAATATTGAGGTGGTGCCACCAAACCGGTTGTTACCTCTTTAACAAATTCCTCTTTGGTCATATCTTTCCTCAAGGCATAATTAAATTTCTTTTGGTTGCCCAAGGTATCAGTGGTTTCTTTGCTCATCATTTTACCACAAGCCGAACCTGCCCCGTGACCAGGATAAACAATCAATTCGTCTTCTAATGGCATTATTTTGTTTCTGAGTGAGTCGAATAAATGTGCGGCTAGGTCTTCTTTTGTTAGGTCAGTTTTAACGGCTAAGTCTGGGCGGCCCACATCACCGATAAATAAAGTATCGCCCGTAAAAATTGCTTTGTTCTTCCCTTCTTCGTCTATAAGCAAAAAGGTACTAGACTCCATAGTATGTCCCGGGGTATGCAATACTCTTATTGTGATTTTACCAAGCCTTAAATCCTCTTGGTCTTTGGCTATATATGCATCAAACTCAGGTTTTGCGGTTGGACCATAAACTATTTTAGCGCCTGTTTTTTTGGCTAGGTCTAAATGGCCTGATACAAAATCTGCATGAAAGTGTGTTTCAAGGATATATTTAATTTTGGCGCCGGCCTCTTCAGCGCGGTCTATATAAGGTTTTGTTTCGCGCAAGGGATCAATGATTGCAACTTCTCCTTCAGATTCAATGTAGTAAGCTGCTTCAGCCAGGCATCCTGTATATATCTGTTCTATTTTCATAAATTAAATGTTTTAGTTTTGAAAAAATTAAGCTTACAGATCTTTTTACCGACCTTTTTAAAACTTATATTCCAAAACTAAAATACAGCGCGCTCCAAAACAGTAACATGAGTTACATTCAGAACTGATTTTTGTCATGTTTGCTGCAACAGATATATCATTTTTTTACAGAGGAGATTACATCAGTGAGCTTTAGTAAATCGTCTTTGTCATTATATAGATAAGGCGAAACCCTAATGGCACTTCCCCTAAAAGAAACGTAAATCTTTTCTTCGGTCAAGCGCTCTTTTAGTTTTTCAAGATTAAAATCTTGTGAAAGTCTAATACCGAAAAGATGTGGGCTAATGAAATTTGCCTTTTCTATTTGGCAGCCTATCTCTCTCATTTTTTGCAGAGGTTCTTCAGTAATTTTAGCGAGGTATTTATTAATTTGAGGAATACCCCACTGAGTGATTTGTTGCAAGGCCGCTTGCAAAATGGGTATTAAAATAAAATTACTTCTTCCACCGGCTTCATAGCGCAGAGCAGCTTCTTGGTAATTATCTTGATAGTTGACCAAACCTGCAAAGTTATCGCTATCGAAACGGTTGATCCATGCTTCTTCAATAGGTTTTCCCCCATCAAAGGCTTCGCCAAAATACCCAAGCGTTAAGGCGTAGGGTCCTAGTAACCATTTATAGCTTGAGCAAATGAGCGCATCGGGCCTATATTCTTCAACATTAAATGGCAAGGCGCCAACGCTTTGAGTGCCATCACCTACTAGTAGTGCGCCTACTTCTTTGGTCTTTTCTCTTAAAGCTTTTAGGTTGAATACCGTACCATCTGCCCAATGGGTATGCGATACGGCCAACAATCTAGTTTTTTCGTCTATGGCATCGAGTAGTTTTTCATTCCACTTTTCACCGCGGTTTTCTTTAGTCTCAGGGGGCCATATAGTAAGCAATTCAGCATCTTTTTCTTTGGTGAGATTCATCCAAGGATATACATTGCTAGGAAATTGTTCTGCCGCCACTATCACTTTATCTCCTTTTTTTAAGTCTAGGTTTTTTGCCACTACACCCATGCCATAAGAAACTGAAGGCATGGTTACGATTCTGTTCTCATTTTGTACGCCTATTAAATTGGCGTACGTTTTTCTAATTTCCTGCACTTGGTCAAAAAAATGATATAAGTTGATGTGGTATGGTGCCCTTTTTAGTTGTAGGCCTTCTATACCTGCGGCTTCTGCAGACTTTAATAACGGAGCCATATAAGCACAGTTTAAATAGGTTACCCCTTCAGGCAAAGAGAAAAGACTTTTTTGACAAGAGAGCAACTGAGGAGTCATGGGCTAACTTTATTTTGATATTAAGGATTGAAACGTGAAAAAGTGTAATTGCTAAGGTATAGTACGAGCATGAATTTTTAGGCAAGTAGTTGTCATAAAATTAAAAGAACCCATTGCTAAGTTAATTACCAGCTTGGTTTTTCTTTGTTGAGAAATGCCGATATGCCTTTTTTGCAATCTGTC
>CAKZMZ010000135.1 GCA_937129345.1 uncultured Thalassovita sp.
TTTCCACTTTCCCAATTGCCTTTTGCATTCACTTGATAATAAGCGCTAAAAAGATTTGCTTCCTCACCTAATGATGCATCGATTTCTTCTTTCTGCCACACATAATATTTGCCTTCCTCATTATCAGTAATGGCGCTGAGCGAAGAATAAAACAAACCATTAGGCGCAGTCATTTCATCCAGTAAAAATTGCAAGCTTTTTTCAACCACTGCTTTGTAAAGCGGTTTTTGAGTAATTTGATAAGCGGAAGTATAAACCTGTACAATCAAGGCATTGTCGTACAACATTTTCTCGAAATGGGGCACTTGCCATTGTGCATCCACCGAATAACGCGCAAAACCTCCTGCCAAATGATCGTACAATCCACCCAAAGCTACCTGATCAAGTGTTTTAAGGGCAAGTTGTTTTGCCGTATTTTCTCCTGAAAAATGCTGATAATGCAGCAAGGCATTCAACAAAATGGGCATGGGGAATTTAGGTGCTCCTTGCAAGCCGCCATACTGGGAGTCAAAATTAGCTTGAATATTCTCAAAAACCTTTTTGGCAGTCGTGGCATTAAAAGTATTTTGTGTATTAGAACTTGCTGTGATGTTCAATTCTTTGATGCCCTTTGTAAGCATTTCGGCTTGTTGGGCAAGTTTCTCTTTTTGCTCTGCATACCCTTTTGAAAAGATATTCAAAGTTTTACTCCATTGGGTTTTGTTCAAATAGCTGACTGCATAGATGGGTTTGCCATCGGGCAAGGCAATGGCGTTGAGCGGCCAACCGGTTTCCTCTGAAATCAACCGAAAGGCATTCATGTAAAACTGGTCAATATCGGGGCGTTCTTCTCTATCTACTTTTACAGAAATGAAATTCTCGTTCATAAAGCGGGCAACTGCTGTATCTTGGAAAGATTCCTCTTCCATGACATGGCACCAATGGCAAGCCGCATAGCCTATGCTCACAATCAATAGTTTATCTTCTTTCTTGGCCTTTTGCAGTGCTTCATCACCCCAAGGATACCACTTTACCGGATTGTAGGCGTGTTGGAGTAGGTAAGGGCTTGTTTCGTTTACCAGCGCATTACCCATTTTTTTGTTTTGCCCAAAAAGCAAGGATGTGCCCAAAAGACACATCCCAAACATCCATAAAACTATTGTTTTGAACTTCATTTACTGGTTGGTTTCTCCAATATGATATTGATATTTTTTCCAAAGTTCTTTGGCCACATTTCTGCCGAGCTCTAATCCTTCAATATTTTCTGATTGAATATGATAGCCGCCCATTACTCTAGAAATGCCCGCCATTTCGGCAGCTTCGCTAAAGGTAGGGAACTCTAAGGTTACTTCTTTGCCAAGGTTATTAGGCTCGGTCATAGCGCCCGCTACCAAAGTAGCACTTGCTCCAAATTTATCTGAACCCGTAAACAACTTAAGTGCTTCTGCACAAGCTCCACTAATGGTACTATGCCCAGAAACATAACTTGGGAAAGGCGGGCATAGAAAGGTTTCTGGAGAATAAGGCTTCCACATTTCGCCTTTAAGTTTGGTCATGCCAACCTCGGGGCCGCCCCAACCTTTAATTTCTTGTCCTTCATATTGATCATGTACCAATGCATAAGGACGCGCATAATCATAATACATTTTAGAGTCCCAAGAAGCGATAAAAGCATCCATGGCCACGGCTTGGTTGTAGAAATACATTTTTACATCCTCATCTAAGGTATGCTTGTCTCGCTTGGAAACGTGCTGCGCAAAAAGTAGCCAGTGTCCAGCTTGTTGCACCGATTTAGGACCATCTCGCATGAACTCTACCAAGGCTTTTTCCTCATCTGTGAGGTTGGCTTGTAGTTCTACCACTTCAGCTACTTCTTTTTTCAATTGCTCAGAACCAATAGCAGGAGGTGGGCCAGGGCGGAATTGATCACCGCTAGTTAAACCAAAAGGCTTTACCAGTTGCCAGTAGGGTGTAAGGCATGGTGGTGCATAATATCCCCCTTTTCCATCTGAAAAGTATTTGGGTTGCCAGCGCTCAATATCCACATTTTCATCGGGATCGTTCACTGGTTCGTAATTGGTGTAATCATAATAAGGCTCTCCATTAGAACCAGGCTCCTCTCCATATTGATTGGCACCATCGTTTTTACGCATTTCTATCACCTTCATGGCCGCTAAATGCCCAATGCCTTCAGCTGTAGTAGGGTCAGTAGAAGCTAGCATGGGATCATAGCCTTGTTGCTTCATAAAATCAGCAAATAGGGTGGAATCGCTGTAGTAATATTCGCTCATGGCCCTGTAAGCCGCATAGCTGATCGCTTTTCTTTTGTTCTCCAAGGTATGTTCGGCTTTAGGTCTTTTTTCTATACCTGCATCATATACAGGTATGGCCTTTTCATCATAATAAGACCATGCATCAAAAATTGAGATAAAAATCAAACCCAAATACCTAGAGGTAATGGTGGGTCTCGGATTAAATCTTTCGGTATCTCTGGCAGTGGCCTCCAATGCTATAGCACCCCATTTGTAAGCCAAATTGTCTTCGCCCAAAGGCATGGGTTTAGAATTGTCGTTTGCTAGGCTTGCTTGCTCATACTTGCCTGCTTGAGTACAGCTTGCCAAAATAATTAAAGTTAACAAGTATATTTTCAGTAGATTCTTCATAAGAAGTGTTGTCAGTATTCTGAATAACAATTTGTTAGTTATTTAAAATTACAGCATTTTCGGGGAATAAGTAATAAAGCAGCAAAAATATGCAGTTTTATTGCAGGATTTTATTTCAGCCTATACTAAAAATGCTTTTTTCAACTGTAAGTTCCATAAAGTGCCCCTTTTAACTTTTGTGCAATGATTCACGATGATTTTCCAGAGAAATACAATCTAATTGACCAAGCCACTAAGGAATCAGGCTTTGATATGAGTTCTGACGTGCAAACCTGCCGATTATTGAGAACATTGGCGGCTACAAAACCTAACGGCCAATTTCTTGAGTTAGGAACAGGTACAGGTTTGGCTACCTCATGGATATTGGATGGCATGCAAGGGCAATCTCATTTACTTTCATTGGATAATGACGCTGATTTTTTACAAATTGCCCAAAAGTATTTGAATGATGATGCAAGACTAAAATTGAAACTGAGTGATGCTGGTGCGTGGATTGAGCAAAATTCGGTGAAACAGTTCGATTATATTTTTGCAGATACTTGGCACGGCAAATACTTGATGCTACATGAGACTTTAGACATGTTGAAAAAGGGAGGTATTTATATTATGGATGATATGCTGCCAAAGTCTAATTGGCCAGATGGACATGAAGAAAAAGCCCAAAACCTTTTATTAGAACTAAAGCAAAGAGAAGATTTGCTGCTAGTTAATCAAGATTGGTCTTCGGGAATAATTATAAGTGTCAAAGTATAAATCTACCCATTACACTAATAGACTTTTATAAATTTAGTAACTAAATCTAATATGAAAATCAAACTACTTACTTGTGCTCTACTTTTAGCGACTCTGCATTTACAAGCTCAAGATGCGGCCTATCAGAAAAGAATCGATGAAGTTTACAAAAGAACCCAATGGCATAGAAATGACCGCTTTGGCATGTTCATCCACTACGGTGCTTATGCCGTAGCTGCTAGGGGAGAGTGGGTAAAATCGAACGAAAAAATGACCACAGAGGAATACCAGAAGTACGTAGATGCTTTTGTGCCATCCAACTACAACCCGAAAGAATGGGCCAAGTTGGCTAAGGAAGCAGGGATGAAATACGCAGTTATGACAGCCAAACATCACGATGGTTTTTGTCTTTATGATTCCGAACTGACGGAATATAAAATTACAGCCAATATGCCCGAAAGGGATTTTGTAAAGGAATACCTTGATGCTTTTAGGGCAGAAGGCCTAAAAGTAGGGCTGTATTATTCTTTGATTGATTGGCATCATCCCGATTACCCCAACGTGGGCAACCACC
>CAKZMZ010000136.1 GCA_937129345.1 uncultured Thalassovita sp.
ACCGGGGTTTTTACGTTTTGTCGCTTTTAACCGGCTAATAATTATATCATCCCTTTGAGATTTTGTAGAAATGTATAGTTAGGAAATCGATCAAACCACAAACTTTATTAAGCAAATATAACCAAGCCAGAAGTTATGTGTAAAATCCTACTACTCATCTAAAAAGCGTTTGGTTAGCTCTTGGTAAGCATCTATCCTTCTATCTCTAAAGAACGGCCAAATTCTTCGAACGTCTTCACTGCGTTTTAAATCAATATCTACCAATAGGTTAGCCTCTTCGTTAGCAGGAGCCTGCGCTAAAAATTCGCCTTGGGGGCCACTTACAAAACTATGCCCCCAAAATTCTATACCCTTGGTTATACCGCTAAAATCAGATTCAAAGCCAGTTCTGTTTACACTTATAAGTGGCAAGCCATTGGCCACGCTGTGCCCACGTTGAGAGATGATCCAGGCATCTAACTGCCTCTGCTTTTCTGCTGCTGTGTCGCCATATTCATAACCTATGGCGGTGGGATAAATGAGCACATCTGCACCTGCCATGGCCATTAACCTAGCTGCTTCAGGATACCACTGATCCCAACATACCAACACGCCCAATTTACCTATCGAAGTTTTGATGGGTTTAAAACCAAGGTCGCCTTGTGTAAAATAAAAATTTTCGTAATAAGCCGGGTCGTCCGGAATATGCATTTTACGGTACTTACCCGCCATGCTGCCATCTTTTTCAAAAACAACGGCAGTATTGTGATAAATGCCCGGTGCGCGTTTTTCAAAAAGTGAAGTTACCAATACTACTTTGTTTTCTTTGGCAACTTTGCTAAATAAATCTGTACTTGGCCCTGGTATTGGTTCTGCCAAATCAAATTTATTTACATCTTGTGCTTGGCAAAAATAGATACCTGTGTGCAACTCTTGCAATACCACTAATTCTGCGCCCTGGGCAGCCAAAGCCTGTATGCCTTTGATCGATTTTTCTATGTTTTCTGATCTGTTTTCGTTGCAACTTTGCTGCACCAAACCAACTTTAAGAAAAGATTTTTTGCTCATGTATTTTGTACTTAAATTCAAATGCAAAGTTAAAAGCAAAATTTATGAAAATTGGTTTACTTTCTGATACACACGGTATCCTTACCGATGATATGCTCGCCTATTTTAAAAACTGCGATGAGATTTGGCATGCGGGAGATATCGGTAACCAAGAAGTGATAGACAAGATGCAAGCCTTTAAACCTGTAAGAGCGGTTTACGGAAATATCGATGATACTTCGATACGTACTCAATTTGCTGAAGAAGCCATTTTTACTTGTAATGGATTAAAGGTGTACATCATACACATAGGAGGCTACCCACCCAAATACACCTCTAAGTTAAAAAAGCGTTTGGCCGAAATTGCACCCGGACTGTTTATCTGTGGGCATTCGCATATCTTAAAAGTAATGGCCGATAAGGAAAGAAATTTATTGCATATGAATCCGGGCGCGGCGGGTAATCACGGTTTTCATAAAATGCGTACCATGCTACGCTTCGATGTAATTGAGGGAGCTGTTAAAAACCTAGAACTCATCGAGTTAGGGAAAAGGGGTAAATAAAAAGACCCACTTGATTTACTCAAATGGGCTTTCTCAAAAAAAGAGTGAATATCTTTTGCTAAAGCTAGCTTATTGTTTCTTGTCTTCATCCTCTGCCTCAGAGCTTTCTTCTTTCTTTTCAGCTTTAGGGCTTTCTTCCTTTTTTTCGGCTTTAGGTGCTTCCTTTTCTTTGGCTTTTGCTTCTTCTTTAGGTGCCTCAGCTTTAGGCGCTTCTTCCTTCGCAGCTTCAGCTTTTGGAGTTTCTTCTACCTTAGCCTTAGCTTCTTCTTTCTTAGGAGCGGCCTTCTTTTTTTCTGCTTTAGGAGCGTTCTTTTTAAAAGATTCCTTTACCTCTTGTACGTCTATGTTTTTAATTACAGGCTGGGCATTAAGTCTTTTAATAAAGATATTTTTGTTCTTTGCCTTCATCCTGTTTCTCAGTACTTTTCTCTTTAGTGTATTTGATGCCATTTTGCGTTCATTTTTTTGAGGTTGCAAATTTATTGTTTTTATTGGACAAAATAAAACATAAAGGTGTAATTCTGTATTGGCCTTATGCCAAAATAATTGCGATTATTGCCTATATTTAAGAATTGACACGCTGATCATTTTTTTTATTATCAATCAAGTAAAAATCATTTTTTAACAGGATGAGTAACTTAAAATACCATAAGATAGACAGCCAAAGGTTCGGATTAGTAATTTACAGAGCTAGGGCAGAAGAAATAGAGGCCACACCGCTGCTCAATGAAATATTGGAGAACAATGTAGATACGGCAATCATCCGCATACCTACCGTAAAGTTACCACAGTTACACAGGTTAGAAAAAACAGCCATGCCTTTTATTGTGGCTGATACTTTGGCCTACTACAAAAAAGATATTAAAAATGCTACCAAGCAAGAGCTTAAAAACAAAGACCTCACTTTTATTAGAGCTGGGCAAGAAGAGCATGAGGCCCTTAATTATATTGTAAAGGAGACTTTTGGCAATTATGTGAACCACTACCGCATCAATCCATTTTTTGATAACCACAGTGTTACAGAGGGTTATCAAGATTGGGTAAGGTCCTATGCAGAAGGCCACGATAAGAGGATCTGTTGGTTGGTAAAAAGAGGTGAAGACGTGATAGGTTTTGCCACATTTAATTTTCAGTCTGAAGGTAAAGCCAAGGGCATATTATATGGTGTGCTCCCCTCTGAGCGGGAAAACGGTATCTTTAAAGATATTATGCGCTACGCTGAAAACTATGCGCTAGAAAGGGGAGAAATCGATACGGTACAGACCACCACTCAAATAGAAAACATTGCCGTGCAAAAAGTCTGGACCTCAAGTGGATATGTATTGGACCACACTTCTAATACCATTCATATTGATGCCCTTTTAACAAAATCTGTCTTTGATAATTTTACGGTTCCAATTACCATACACGGACACGACTCAGATACGCCCAAAGTATCTAATAGGCATATTTTGAAGCAGATCAACTGGCAGTTCGATTTTAAACAAAATATAGTTACCAAGAACCACCGCTTCGTGAATATAGAGGCCATGCACGTAGATATTGAGTACGAATTGCATTTTTCGTTCCCTACTGGTAGCAAGGGCTTGTTAAGAGTAACCGATAAAGACGGTAAAACCTATATGCTTGTTTATTTCGATTTAAGACATTTTGTGGCTTAACCAATGAAGCCTCTGCCAAAAGGGATGGCCATTGTACAAATCGAAGATGCTCGAGAGATTCCTTTAGCGCTTTTGTTGAAAGCGGATCCTTCCGAAAAAAACATTGTTCAATACTTAAGTAGTGCCATTGCTTTTGCTGCTATTTTAGACAAAGAAATATTGGCTTGCTGCATTATCCTTTATTTGGATGAACAGCAGGCCGAAATAAAAAATATTTCTGTACATACACCTTGGCAAGGTAAGGGTATCGCACAGCATCTTTTAGTGGTTTGCGCAGCGCATTGCTCTAAAAATGGCCTTAATACCTTAAAGATTGCCACAGGAAATTCTAGCATCAAACAACTGTATCTGTACCAGAAAATGGGTTTTAGGATTTGCGGTGTCGTTAAAGACTACTTTCTAAAAAACTATGAAGAAGAAATTTGGGAAAATGGTTTGCAATGCCTGGATCAGGTAATTTTTATCAAAGACCTTAGGGTCAATTGATATTACCCCACGCAGTAAAGATATTTTCAAATACTATCTATGTTGTTGTAGCACCTAGTCGGCTAGATAAACAACTGCTGGGCTTTTACCAATTTTTTTGTTTCAAGTAATTTAATTTAGAACCCGTTAAAAGCATTACATCTCAGCAATTTCTCCTGAAAGATAAATATGATGACCTTCCTTTTCTTGTTTGGCTTGCTTTACCATGGCCTTAGCTACTTGTTGGCCTGCTATGCCTTTGTAATTAGAGGGTAAAATCGGGTCTAGTGTGCCAAATACAAATTTGCCTATGCTTTCGCCTATGCGAGCTTCTTCTCTATCTCCCAATAACATAGATGGTCGGTAAATATGTAGACTTTTAAAGGATAATTTGTTTAGTGCCGCTTCTATCTTACCTTTAACTTTGTTGTAATAAAAAAGGGAATTTGGATCGGCACCCATAGAAGATACCAAATAAAAATTTTTTGCTCCTTGTACCAAGGCCAATTTGGCAAATGCCAAAACATATTCATAATCGACCTTGTAAAAAGCCGATTTAGATCCTGCTTTTTTCATGGTAGTGCCCAAGCAGCAAAAAGCATCCGTAACCTCATTAGACAATTCTGTGGAGCTTAATGCATCAAAATCAGTACTTACTTCGGCAATTTTAGAGTATTTGCTTCCTTTGCTTTTTCTTACCAATGAGGTGACCGTTTTAAACTCAGGGTCATTGTCTAGGATTTGGCAAAGTTGTTTTCCGATCAATCCGGTACCGCCTGATACCAAAGCGTGTTTTTCTTCCATACACAATAATAAAGCTTATTGAAGAGGAGTCCTATAAAATGCTTTGCTTATCTGTAATCGATATTTTTTATGATCAATGGGCTTTCCTCTTTGGCAGGTAAACCACCCATGATTCTTTTTATGGCCATATTTACCTTTCTCTTAGTCTCGGTAGGCACGGCTTCTAGGGTTGCCTCAGCACTACCTGCCCACAAGGTTTCGTTTTGGTCATGGCTTTCGAGGTGGATCAGCAGACTTCCTTTTTTCAATTGTTCTACCTTCACTCTGTACTCATAGTCAAAATCGTCTATGTAGGGCAGCGGGGCAGTAATTACAGAACGCCTGTTTTCTAGGCTTATAAAATATTCTACGTATGCATCGGGGTTTAGGCTGTCTATTGTATAACCTTTCCTTTTCATTTCTTTTTCTATGGCCTGCTTGATCAGTGCGCGATTTTCAGGGTTGTCGTGCCTAGGGTGCCCCGGTACTACACCTTCTTGCAAAGGCGACCAATAGTAAGTATTGATTTCTGCTAGGTTTGCATCAGGCTTAAGATATGAATTGACCTTAAAAGAAGGTGCACAACCGTACATTAAAATCGATGCGAGAAAAATGAGAAAAGCTTTCATAATCGTCTAATTTTGAGGATAGTACAATTTATACATTCCAAGCTTTTTTTCTGCTGCTATTTATCAGCAAAAAAATTGATTATGCGCATCTGTTTTGCAAAGATTTTCTTTGTTGGATTAAAAGCCTCATATTTGCACCTCGTATAAATTTTAAAATAAAGGAGAAATAATGAAACTATTCAATTTTGTCATAACAGGTTTTTTGTTTGCTGGATTTTTAGCGAGCTGTGATCAATTACCTGGTGGAGGAGGTACTGCGAGCATGGAAACCGAAGACGATTCAGTTAGCTACAGTGTTGGAGTGAGCATAGGAAACAACATGAAAGGCCAAATAGATGATTTTAAGTTAGAACTTGTAATGCAAGGTTTACAGGATGTGCTGAATGAAAAGGAATTGGCCATTGCCGAGGAGCAATGCCAACAAATTGTACAAGCTTATGCCATGCGTAAGCAACAAGAGCAAATGGCAGAGGCACAACAAAAAGGTACAGAAAACTTAGAGAAAGGAGAGGCTTTCTTAGAGGAAAATGCCCAAAAAGAAGGCATCAAAACCACAGAAAGTGGCTTGCAATATGAAGTGTTGGAAGAGGGTTCTGGTGCATCGCCAAGCGCTGAAGACGAAGTGACCGTACATTACCACGGTACCTTGCTAGATGGAACTGTATTCGATTCTTCAGTAGAAAGGGGTGAGCCCACTTCTTTCCCACTAAACAGAGTGATACCCGGCTGGACAGAAGGCTTACAACTTATGAAAACCGGTGCAAAATATAAATTTTACATACCATCAGACTTGGCCTATGGTCCTAGAGGTGCAGGTGAAGATATCGGTCCTAATGAAACCTTGATTTTCGAAGTGGAACTACTATCTATAAATGAATAATCGTTTAACAAGGCGAAAAAGAAAAGTCTCGGTATTGAACCGAGACTTTTTTTATTTCGTAAGAATCTTTTAATAATTGCAAGAAAAAATACGCCTATTGCAAGCTGTTTCTCATAAAACTAAAAAAGCCTATGCACTATTTTAAGAAGACTACCTCCTTTGTACTAATTGTGTCTTTGCTGTTTAGTTTAAATGCATGTTATGTATCTCAAACAACTTCTAATCCACAGATTATAGAAGACAGCGGCGAGTTAGTAAAAAGACATTACAACGTTAGGGTAAACGATTTTCCAACAGAACGCGATCCCTCACTTTCGGCAAAGCTAGAATACCAACCAGAATACAAATACAGAACTAGAAAGAAAATTTCCAAGAAATATAAGGTACCTAAACTAGGCGCAATATTTACGGGCATAATTTTACCATTGGGCGTGGGCTATTATGCATACACAAAAGCACCCAATGGTCAAATTTTTGCCGACGAAACACCCACTTGGGTTTGGCTTTCTATGAGCATTTCGGCAGGGTGGTTGTTGGGTTCTATCGGCAGTGGCAGGCTATCCAAAACCAAATACAAAAACGAGTATCAAGAAGGGCCCATCCAATACCAAAAGCGGGATGCCATTCCCGTGGCAAATTCTGCTATAAACGTATTGGCCAACAATACGGGCAATAATTATTACACCGACAACTACGGTAATATAAAAGTGCCCCTCAACGATTTTGAGCTACCTGTTCTAAAATATCATAAAGATATTAGCATGTCTTTTTCTAGCGGTAATGAGTCTTTTGGTAACCTCAGTCTCAATACTAAAAACTTTACTAAAGATTATGCTAGGATTGCCGTACCTGTTTCTGAGCTAAAAAATAAAGATTTAGCCTCCTCGAGAACAGTCGGCAATGTGTTATATGGTATGGAAAGTGAAGTACTTAATGAAAACCGCTCAGGCTCATGGAGTTATTTGAGTTTTGGCACCAAAAGAGGTTGGGTTCCCAATGTAGATATCGAGAATTTTTATGCAGTTGACTACAAACTACAAGCACCTGACGTAAATGCCAGTGTTTCTAGGTATGTGGAGAAAATGATTGAGCCTTGGCAGGAAAAAGGCCGCTATGAGAAAATGAGCGACTACAGGGCGAGGGTAAATGAAACCAGCAGAAGAAAAAAAATAGATGAGCTTACCACCGAGGGTATGACTCTAATAGCCAATACCTTTATAGAAATTGACAAGCAAAATGCCCGATTAGATTACGACACTGAAAGCGAGGTATTTAAAATTCAGTTTCCCGATTTAAATCCCATTTATGTGGCAGTGCCTATTAACGAGGCGCCCAACTTTGAAAGAAATTTTGATAACGCTTATTTAAGAGACGTAAAGTACGCCTACGATGGCAATGCCTTTGCCATTAGTTATATGGTGATCACGCATAGTTCTTATCCAAGGAGGTATATTTACGATAGCAAGCAGCAAATCAGGTTTAATGCTACCCAAGTTGTGTATAATTTTAAACCTATAGAATTGAACCTGCAAAGATTTGATTTTAATAATGCTACAGAAGAAACCAATACTATTGTAGAAGTGGGTGTTGCTGATGTGGACAAAGACATACCAGAAACCAATCAGGAAAATGAAGATGCCATAGCGGTGGTTATCGGAAATAAAGATTACAGCAATAGAGATGTGCCCTCGGTAGACTATGCCCTTTCGGATGCGAGGACAATGAAACAGTACCTGATCAAAACTTTTGGCTTTAAAGAAGAAAATATTCTTTATGTAGAAAATGCCACTCAAGGTAATTTTAACAGTTTATTCGGAACAGAAAGTAATTACAAAGGGAGGTTATACGATTTGGTAAAACCCGACGAATCGGATGTTTTTATTTACTACTCTGGGCATGGTGCCCCCGATTTGGAAAGCAACCAAGGCTATTTTGTTCCTGTTGATTGCGACCCCGCTGCCGTTGCCTTAAACGGTTATTCTACCGATGTTTTTTATAAAAACCTATCTCAACTGCCTTACAAAAGTTTAACAGTAGTTTTGGATGCTTGCTTTAGTGGCGCATCTGAAAGAGGGATGCTGATCCGCAATGCCTCGCCCATTTTCATTAATGCAGAAACCTCGGTTTTGAATGATGAACGCAGTGCGGTTTTCTCATCTTCGGAAGGAGATCAAATATCCTCTTGGTATCCAGAGAAATACCATTCTCTTTTTACCTATTATTTTTTGAAAGGCCTTAAGGGCGAAGCCGATGAAAATGGAGATGAAATGATCACGCTGCAAGAAATGAGCAGTTATATTAAAGGAAACGTAAATCCGATGGCACGTAGACTACATCGCCGAGACCAAAACCCACAAATTAATGGTGAAGGCGAAAAGGTGATTGTAGATTTGAGGTAACAACTTTGTTTCTAGGCCAATGAGGTTTTTAAAACCTCATTGGTCAATAAATTTTATGTCGCTCATTGCAAGTGCGCCACCTCACTAATTAAAGTTGAAACCTAGGCCAAAGCCAATTTGTAATCCAGCGGTATTGATGCCATTTTCAGCTACCGGTACGGCTTGGCCTATGCGCCAAGCGTCAGAACCAGTGTCTATTGAGTAGCCCCCCTCAATATTAAGTACAATTATATTTTCTTTGTCTTTGCCAACTGGGAAAAATCTCATAAAATTCAACCCCCCATATATGGGAATATGGAACCTATTAAACTTGATAAAATCTGTTTGGCTTGCAGCTTGTATTCCTTGAGGAGTTCTTTCCTCAGAAAGCACAATCTGCTCACCTCTAAAAGTAAATTCTAATTTAGGGCCTAAAAACCATGGGGAGTCTTCCTTAAAAAAATTGTAAGCAGAACTCACTCCTATTCCTAAATATTCAAATCTGGCACTTGGTCCGTTGTTGTCATCTGCTCCATTATCAGTAGTCATACCAAATGTTAAATTGGTTGAGTTGAGCAACTTTCCATTTTTCATAGAAAAACCTACGGTAAAATTGGCAACTTCATTTGCCAGAGCAGGATAACCCAATGCACTTGATTGTTGATTAAAATCATCGAAATCAGCAAAATGTACATTGACTCTAAATTCCACAAATTTTAGTGAGTCGAGTTTTTGTGCTTGGATTGATACATTACCAATGATGGTAAATACTAGAAGGATCAGTAATTTTTTCATAGCTATTTAGATTAATTTGACATACACAAAATAAGCTAAGAAGCTATTAAAATTCAAACAATAAATTGAATTATTTAACTAAAAATTATGAAATTACCTTTATGTCTAAGTTATTATGAGACCAATGAGGTTTTGTACAAAACCTCATTGGCATAAAAATAAAATCAATTATCCACCACCGATTGTACAGTTACTACCTTACCGGGTACTCTTGCATTAACGCTGTTGTCGTACATAGCTTCGCATGATACGGTTGGTAGGTAGTATTCTCCTGCGTAACTGGCATTTAAGCGTATCCTAAATACTTTGGTTTCGCGTGCTTTTATATCAAAGAAAGTATACACTCTGTCGTCCCGGATGTCTTGGTACTCGGGCTGATCGCTGCTTACGGGTGTTGTGGTATTTCCCGTACTGCTGCTCAAGCTGCCATCCATACGGCTATTCAATATCTCCCAACCAGAGGGGAAAATCTGATTGATGACCATTTCTTTGTAATCTCCCCTTAGACCAGGGTTGGTCACTTTTACTTCGGCAATAAAATCGGTGCCTTGCTCTACATTGCTAG